>JADZCL010000317.1 GCA_020851615.1 Rubrivivax sp. | reverse complement strand
TCGCGCACCTCCTGCGCAAAGCCCAGGTGATCGGCACACGCATCGATGGCGCGCACCAGGCCGTAGCCGGTGCCCGGCCCGCTTGGCTCGCGCGCCGGGTCTGCGGCATGCAGCACGTGGCCCAGGTGCAGCCGCACCGCGGCCAGGTCGCGTGCACCCTCGACGGCGTAGCCGGCGTGCTCGGCCGCCATTGCCGCGTCAGCCAGCGCGATGTCGAACAGCGCACGCTGCCCCGGTGTGTCGGGGAATGCCGTGACGGCATGGCCGACATGCACATGTGCAATCGTCGGCAGCTCGACGGTCACGCAGGCCGCGAGTGCGGCGCTGCACGCCAGGCACAGCGCCAGCCAGTTGCGGCGGCACAGCCACGCGTCGCCGCAGGTCGTCACGGAAGGCGGCATCACGAGCAAACGGCGCACGAGAAATCTCCTCGCCTTGACGGGCTGCAGCGGCCTGACCGGCCCCTGTCCTTGGCCACGCACGTGCCGTGCACGGGCGCGGCACGATGAATGGACGCGGAGCCATCATCATTGCCGCAATTGCAGCCAACCTTGATCCGGCACAAGGACAAGCGACCGGATCGCCGCCCCGCGCGGCAGGCGCTTCCCCTGCCTGAATGACGTGCGCCGTGCGCCGCGCTTCAGTACACCAGGCGGTCGGGCCGCAGGTCGTTGAGGATGGTGGTGGCGATCTCCTCGATCGACTTGTGCGTCGACGACAGCCAGGAGATGCCTTCGCGACGCATCATCGCCTCGGCGGCACGGACCTCGCCGCGGCAGTTCTCGAGCGCGGCGTAAGTGCTGCCGGGGCGGCGCTCGTGGCGGATCTGGGCCAGGCGCTCGGCGTCTATCGTCAGGCCGAAGCACTTGCGCTTGTGCGGTGCCAGCGTGGAGGGCAGGCGGCCGCGGTCGAAGTCCTCGGGGATGAGCGGGTAGTTCGCGGCCTTGATGCCGTGCTGCATGGCCAGGTACAGCGAGGTCGGCGTCTTGCCGCTGCGACTGACGCCCACCAGGATCACGTCGGCGATGTCGAGGTTGCGTGCCGACTGGCCATCGTCGTGCGCGAGGCTGAAGTTGATGGCCTCGATGCGGTTGTGGTACTCCGCGCTGTGGCTGGCGTCGCCAAAGCGCCCCACGCGGTGGCTGCGCTTGACGCCGAACTCCTCTTCCAGCGGCTCGACGAAGCTGCGGAACATGTCCAGCACCAGCCCCTTGCAGCGCGGGTTGTCGATGACGTCGCGCACCTCCTCGTTGATCAGGGTGAGGAAGACGATGGGGCGCTTGCCTTCGCGCTGCGCGACCTCGTCGATCTCGGCGGCGACCAGCGCGGCCTTCTCGACGCTGTCGATGAAGGGCCGGCGCACGTGCCGGGGCTGGGCCGGGAACTGGGCCAGGATCGAGTTGCCGAAGGTCTCGGCGGTGATGCCGGTGCCATCCGAGACGAAGAACACGGTACGTTCTGGCATGAAGCTCCTGCACGGGCGCAAGGGGTCCGCGCCGGCGGGCCATGATAAGGAACAAGTCCCTAGAATCCGGGCTCAATCCTGCCGCCCTTTGCCCGTACCGGGCCAGCCGCGCGTGAACTCCACAGGCATCCGACTCGAATTCGAAAGCCCCTGCTCGAGAGGTCGCTGCGCGCACGCGGACGCACTGCTTTCCTTACCTCCCGGAGCTTTCCCATGTCTGCGTCCCCCCTGGCGACCGCCCTGGTCGTGCCGTTCGAACAGTTGAGGATGACCGATGTCGAGGTGGTTGGCGGCAAGAACGCCTCCCTCGGCGAAATGATCAGCCAGCTGGCCGAAAGCGGCGTCCGTGTCCCCGGCGGCTTTGCCACCACCGCGCACGCCTTCCGTGAGTTCCTGCGTCAAGACGGCCTCGATGCGCGCATCGCCGAGCGTCTTGCGGCACTGGATGCCGACGACGTGCGGGCCCTGGCGCAGACCGGGGCGCTGATCCGCAGCTGGGTGATGCAGACGCCGTTTCCGTCCGCCCTCGAGCAGGCCGTGCGTGCGCACTTCGAAGCCCTGCAGGCTGACAACGCCGGCGCCACCTGGGCCGTGCGCTCTTCGGCCACCGCCGAGGACCTGCCCGATGCCTCGTTTGCCGGGCAGCAGGAGACCTACCTCAACGTCACCGGCATCGACGACATCCTGCATCGCATCAAGGAGGTCTTCGCCTCGCTCTACAACGACCGCGCGATCAGCTACCGGGTGCACAAGGGGTTTGCGCACGCCGATGTGGCCCTGTCGGCGGGTGTGCAGCGCATGGTGCGTTCAGACCTCGGCGCCTCGGGCGTGATGTTCACGATCGACACCGAGTCCGGCTTCAAGGACGTGGTCTTCATCACCAGCAGCTGGGGCCTGGGCGAGACGGTGGTGCAGGGTGCCGTCAATCCCGACGAGTTCTACGTCCACAAGCCCACGCTCGAGGCTGCACGCTTCCCCATCATCCGCCGCAGCCTGGGCAGCAAGCTGCAGCGCATGGAGTTCGCCCCCGACGAGGAGCGCGCCACGAGCGGCCGGCTCGTGCGCACGGTCGAGACGCCCACCGAGCAGCGCAACCGCTATTCGCTGGCCGACGCCGATGTCGTCGAGCTCGCGCGCTATGCCCTCATCATCGAGAAGCACTACGGCCGGCCGATGGACGTCGAGTGGGGCAAGGACGGGCGTGACGGCCGCCTCTACATCCTGCAGGCGCGGCCGGAGACGGTGAAGAGCCGTGCCGAGGGCCTCGTCGAGCAGCGCTACAAGCTCAAGGGCGATCCGCTGGCGGTCGGCACGGTGCTTGCCGAAGGACGTGCGATCGGACAGAAGATCGGCACCGGGCCGGCGCGGCTGGTGCGCTCGGTGGCCGAGATGGACCGCGTCCAGCCCGGCGACGTGCTCGTCACCGACATGACCGACCCGAACTGGGAGCCGGTGATGAAGCGCGCTGCGGCCATCGTCACCAACCGCGGCGGGCGCACCTGCCACGCGGCGATCATCGCGCGTGAGCTCGGCATTCCGGCGGTGGTCGGCTGCGGGGACGCCACCGAGCGCATCCAGGAAGGTGCGCTCGTCACGGTCGCCTGCTCCGAGGGTGACACCGGCTACGTCTTCGACGGCCTGCTCGAGGCCGAAGTGGCCCAGGTGCAGCGCGGCGAGATGCCCTATTGCCCGATCAAGATCATGATGAACGTGGGCAACCCGCAACTGGCCTTCGACTTCGCACAGATGCCGGGCTCCGGCGTGGGCCTGGCGCGGCTGGAGTTCATCATCAACAACAACATCGGCGTGCACCCCAAGGCCATCCTGGACTACCCCAACATCGATCCCGAGCTGAAGAAGGCCGTCGAGTCGGTGGCCCGCGGACACGCCAGCCCGCGGGCGTTCTACGTCGACAAGCTGGCCGAGGGTGTGGCAACCATCGCCGCGGCGTTCTGGCCGCGGCCGGTGATCGTGCGCCTGTCCGACTTCAAGAGCAACGAGTACCGCAAGCTCATCGGCGGCACCCGCTACGAGCCGGACGAGGAGAACCCGATGCTGGGTTTTCGCGGCGCCAGCCGCTACATCAGCGGCGAATTCGGCGACGCCTTCGCGATGGAATGCGAGGCCCTGCGCCGCGTGCGCGACGACATGGGCCTCTCCAACGTCGAGCTCATGGTGCCCTTCGTGCGCACCGTGCGCCAGGCCGAGCGCGTGGTGCAGATGCTGGCCGAGCGCGGCCTGCAGCGCGGCGTCAACGGGCTCAAGCTGATCATGATGTGCGAGGTGCCGAGCAACGCCATCCTCGCCGACCAGTTCCTGCAGCACTTCGACGGCATGTCCATCGGCTCCAACGACCTCACCCAGCTCACCCTGGGGCTGGACCGCGACAGCGGCCTCGAGCAGCTGGCCGGCGACTTCGACGAACGCGACCCGGCCGTCAAGGCGCTCATCAGCCGCGCCATCGCCGCCTGCCGGGCGACCGGCAAATACATCGGCATCTGTGGCCAGGGGCCCAGCGACCACCCCGACTTCGCCGACTGGCTGGCCGACGAGGGGATCGGCTCGATCTCGCTCAACCCCGACACCGTGATCGACACCTGGGTGCGCCTGGCCAAGCGCCATTGACTGCGCCGCGCTGCCGGTGCAGGGGACCAGAGCGCGCTATACTCACGGGCTTTTCCCTTGCCGCACCTGCGACCTGACGCTGCGGGGCGGCTTCCTATCCACAGGAATCCACGAGGAGTCTTCATGCGTCACTACGAGATCGTTCTCCTGATCCACCCGGATCAGAGTGAACAGGTTCCGGCCATGCTGGAACGCTACAAGGGCCTGGTCACCGCCGCCGGCGGCAAGGTGCACCGTGTCGAGGACTGGGGTCGCCGCCAGCTGGCGTACATGATCCAGAAGCTGGCCAAGGCACACTACCTGTGCCTGAACATCGAGTGCAGCAAGGACGTGCTCGACGAGCTCGAGACCGGCTTTCGCTTCAATGACGCCGTGCTGCGCCACCTGACGGTCGGCCTGGAGAAGGCGGTCACCACGCCTTCGCCGATGATGAAGGCCGTCGAGCGCGAAGAGGCCCGCAAGGAGCGGCAGGAGGCCTCCGCCTGAGGCGGGCCTGCGGGTCCGTCGACAAGGTGACGTTGCACGCGCGATGAACCGGCTGCTGCTCAGCGGGCGGCTGGTCGAGCGGGCAGCGCTGCGCTACACGCCTGCCGGTCTTCCCGCCCTGGATCTCGTGCTCGGCCACGAGTCCGAGGCCACCGAGAACGGCACACCCCGCAAGGTCTCGATGCAGATGCGCGCGGTGGCAATCGGCGAGGTGACGCAGGGCCTGAACGGGATGGCGCTGGGTGAGGCGGCGGTGTTCGCCGGTTTCCTGGCCCCCTCGCGCAACGGACGCGGACTGCTCATGCACATCACGCAGGTCGATCGCAGCGACTGACCTGCAGCCCGGTTTTCGAGACAACACTCGCAACAGACTTCTGGAGATCCAACATGCCCCCACCCCGCGGTAAAGGTCGTGGTTCCAAGGACAAGCGTCCCAAGCGCAACACGCAATCGCTGCTGTTCCGCCGCAAGCGCTTCTGTCGTTTCACGGTCGCCAACGTCGAGTCGATCGACTACAAGGAGATCGATCTCCTGCGCGACTTCATCGGCGAGAACGGCAAGATCACACCGGCGCGCCTGACCGGCACGCGTGCGTTCTACCAGCGCCAGCTCACGACGGCGATCAAGCGCGCCCGCTTCCTGGCGCTGCTGCCGTACTCCGATCAACACAAGGTCTGAACGGAGGACTCAGATGCAAGTCATTCTTCTGGAGAAAGTCGGCAAGCTCGGCAACCTGGGCGACATCGTCAAGGTCAAGGAGGGCTTCGCCCGCAACTACCTGATTCCGCAGAAGCTGGCCCGCCGTGCCACCGCGGCGGCGCAGGAGGAGTTCAAGGCCCGCCGGGCGGAGCTCGAGAAGGCGGCCGCGGAGAAGCTGGCCGCGGCGCAGGCGCTGGGCGAGCAGCTGGCCGGCAAGACCGTGCGCATCGCGCAGAAGGCCGGCGTCGACGGCCGCCTGTTCGGCTCGGTCACCAACGCCGACGTCGCCGAGGCGCTGGGCCGCATGGGCCTGCAGGTCGCCAAGGCGCAGGTGCGCATGCCGCACGGCCCGCTGAAGGCCGTGGGCGAGCATCCGGTGCAGGTGGCTGCGCATACCGATGTGCTCGTCGAGCTCAGCGTGCAGGTCGTCGCGCAGACCGACTGAAGCCAGGGCCGCTGCCCGCTCTCCCGAAGGCCGGCTCTGCCGGCCTTCGTCGTTGTGGGGGGGGGGCTGCGCGCGCCATCCCCAGCCGGCCCAACGGATTTCCACAACCTTGTGCACCGGCGCAGCCGCGGTGCTGGGGCATGATCGCCCGATGACGACGCTCTTCGACCCCCGTGACACGGCCCATTCCCCACGCGACGACGAGGTCGCACGGCTGCGCGTACCGCCGCATTCGGTCGAAGCCGAGCAGAGCGTGCTCGGTGGCCTGCTGCTGGACAACCTGGCCTGGGATCGTGCGGCCGACCTGCTGGGTGACAGCGACTTCTACCGCTACGAGCACAAGCTCATCTTCGCGGCCATTCGCAGCCTCATCGGCGCGACCAAGCCGGCCGACGTGATCACCGTCTTCGAGCACCTGCAGTCGCTTGGCAAGGCCGAGGACTGCGGCGGCCTGGCCTACCTGAACGCGCTTGCGCAGAGCGTGCCCAGCGCCGCCAACATGCGCCGCTATGCCGAGATCGTGCGCGAGCGCGCCATCCTGCGCAAGCTGATCGCCGCCAGCGACGAGATCGCGACCGCCGCCTTCAACCCGCAGGGCCGTGCGGTGACGCAGATCCTCGACGAAGCCGAAGGCCGCATCTTCAAGATCGGCGAGGAGGGCTCGCGCCAGCACCAGGGTTTCCAGAGCATGGACAAGCTGATGGTGGCGCTGCTGGATCGCGTCAACGAACTCGCCGAGAACGGCGAGGAGGAAGTGACCGGCGTGCGCACCGGCTTCTACGACCTCGATCGCATGACCGCAGGCCTGCAGAAGGGTGACCTGATCGTGCTGGCGGCACGCCCTTCGATGGGCAAGACGGCGTTTGCACTCAACATGGCCGAGCACGTGGCGGTTGTCGAGGGCTTGCCGGTGCTGGTGTTCTCGATGGAAATGGGGGCCTCGCAACTGGCGCTGCGCATGGTCGGATCGCTTGGACGCATCGACCAGTCGGGGCTGCGCACCGGGCGGCTCAGCACGCAGGACTGGGAGCGCCTGGCCGACGCCGTCGACCGGCTGCGCAATGCGCAGGTCTTCATCGACGAGACCGCTGCGCTCAACTCGGCCGAGTTGCGCGCGCGCGCGCGCCGCATGGCGCGGCAGTTCGGTGGCACGCTCGGGCTGATCGTCGTCGACTACCTGCAGCTCATGAGCGGCTCGGGCAGCGGCAGCGAAGAGAACCGGGCCACCGAGATCGGCGAGATCAGCCGCGGCCTGAAGGCGCTGGCCAAGGAACTGCAGTGTCCGGTGATCGCCCTCTCGCAGCTCAACCGCTCGGTCGAGTCGCGCAACGACAAGCGGCCGCTGATGAGCGACCTGCGCGAGTCCGGCGCCATCGAGCAGGACGCCGACGTCATCATGTTCATCTACCGCGACGACTACTACAACCCCAAGGACTCCAAGGAGCCGGGTGTGGCCGAGATCGTCATCGGCAAGCAGCGCAACGGGCCCGTGGGCATCGTCAAGCTGACCTTCCTGAAGCCGCTGACCAAGTTCGAGAACCTGGCCCCCGGCGGTGCGGATGCCGAGTATTGAACGCCGTTGGCTTCAGGCCATGCTTGCCGCGGCCGCGTCGATGGAGCGCAGCAACGCGTCGTAGCTCTCGTGCGCAGCGAACTGCGGGAACTGCGCCGTGATGTGCGCCGGCGCATGCATCAGGAAGCCCGCGTCGGCCGCGGCCAGCATGGCGGTGTCGTTGTACGAATCGCCCGCGGCGATCACCTTGAAGTTCAGAGACTGCAGCGCCTGCACCGCGTGGCGCTTCTGGTCGCTCTGGCGCAGGCGGTACTCGGCGATGAAGCCGGCATCGTCGGTCAGCAAACGGTGACAGAAGAGCGTGGGCCGGCCCAGCTGCTGCATCAGCGGGTCGGCAAACTCGTAGAAGGTGTCCGACAGGATGATGAGCTGGTAGCGCGTGCGCAGCGCATCGAGGAAGGCGCGTGCGCCGTCCAGCGGCGCGAGGCCAGCGATCACCGCCTGGATGTCAGCCAGCTTCAGCCCATGCTCGCGCAGCAGGGCCAGCCGCCAGCGCATCAGCTTGTCGTAGTCGGGCTCGTCGCGCGTCGTGCGCCGGAATTCGGCGATGCCGGTGCGCTCGGCGAAGGCGATCCAGATCTCGGGCACGAGCACGCCTTCGAGGTCGAGGCAGACGACTTGCATGGGCTGGGGGCGTGGGGCGTCACGCGTGGAAGGTCACAACGGGTGGGGCCGATCGTAGCTCAGCCCTGCGGGTCAGCCGCCCGGCGCTGAGGCAGGCGAGGGCGCTGCTGCCGGGGCCAGCGGCACGATCCCGGGCACCACGGGGGGTGCCATCGGCGCCCGGCCGGGTGTCGCCTGCGCAGAGGGTGCCTGTGCAGGCGACACCGGGCACTGGCCGCGCCGCTCCGCCCAGTAGACGAGGTTGCCGATCACCGCCACGCTGCCCGAGACCACTGCGCTGGCCGCGCCAACCAGCCCGAGTGCGGCCAGCAGCGACGCACAGCCCTCGTTCTGGCAGTGCCCGAAGCCGCCGATGACCGCGGTCTCGAGCACCACCTGGCGGACGAAGGTGCGGCAGCGTGGGTCATAGACGTCGGCGCTGCGGGGCACGACGACACAGGCCGCGCACAGCAGGGCGGCCGCGCATGCGGCCAGCCGCCCGGCGGCATGTGCCAGCCGGCACGAGGTGCATCGATCGGCACGGGTGGATCGGGTGGAACGGGGCATTGGGCCCGCACGATAACCCGTCACCCGCTGAGTGCTACGGGCAAACCCGCAAGGGAATTGCTTTTCACACTGTCGGGAAACTTGACGCGCCCTTGCCCGACCCGCCCACTCCAACCCATGGAAAGTAAACAAAAACAAGGACTTGAAAGGAATTTTCGAAACTGGCCCGGTTTTCGCTTGTGTGGTTCGCGGGGCTGCCAGGGTGGCGGCGGACTACAAGGAGTGATGCGATGAAACTGAAACTTTCGATGCTGGTGCTGGCAGCCATGGCTGCCACTTCGTCGGCCCAGGCGGCTGGCTTTGTCAACGGTAGCTTTGAGACCGGTGA
>JADZCL010000316.1 GCA_020851615.1 Rubrivivax sp. | reverse complement strand
CAACGCAACGCGGCCGCCGCCCTGGTCGCCGAAGGGGATGCCATGCAGTGGGCCGACCCGAGCTGGCGCCGCGAGCTGGCGGCCTGGATGCATCCGCGGCGCCGCGGCGACGGACTGGCACTGCTGCCTTCGCTGGCGATCCCCGCCGCGCAAGCGGTCGTGCGCACGTTCGACATGGGTCAGGGTGTCGGTGCCAAGGATCGCCAGCTTGCCGACGAGTCCCCGATCCTCGCCGTGCTGGCAAGCACGGGTGACGCAACATGCGACTGGCTGATCACGGGCCAGGCCCTGCAACGGCTGCTGCTGGCGGGGGTGCAGCACGGCTTGCAGGCCTCCTACCTCAACCAGCCGGTCCAGGTGGCCGCGCTGCGGGGGCGACTGCAGCAGATCAGCGGCTGTCCCGGGCATGCGCAACTGCTCCTGCGCATGGGCACGCCCCTGCAGACCCTGCCCGCCGCGGCACGCCGTCCGCTGGCCGACATCCTGACCGCCGCGTCATGACGACGAGCGCAGCAACGCGGCCTTCAGGGCTCGGCATCGTCGCGGGCATCGCCTACTTCGCGCTGGTCTTCAGCCTTGGCTTCGTGCTGGGAACGCTGCGCACCCTGCTCGTCGGCGACGCGGCCGATGGCGGACGGCTCATGGGGGTTCTCATCGAGCTGTCGGTCATGATCGGTGCGTCGTGGTTCCTGTGCCGGCTCGTGATCCGGCGCCTTGCGGTTGCGCCGACCGTGCGTGCCCGTGCGGTCATGGGCAGCGTTGCATTGGCCTTGCTGCTGCTGGCCGAGCTTGCCCTCGGTGCCTGGCTGTTCGGCCGCCCGCCGGCGGCGCAGCTTGCCCTGTACAAGGAGGCCAGCTACGCGCTGGGTCTGGCGGCACAGCTTGCGTTTGCGCTCATGCCGCTGTTTCAGTTGCGGGGGTCTGCGGCGAGCAGCCTGACGATTGCCGAACGCAGCTGCGGATCACGCCCGACGAGCAAGTGACCCCCGGTATCGAAGCCCATGAACATCGCCCCGGGGATGCGGCGTGCCGTGTACTCGGCCGCGGCGTAGGTGCCAAAGCCGTCGTCACGGGCACTGACCACCAGCGTGGGCACGTCGATCGACTCCAGCGCGTAAGCCCCGAGCGACTTCCCCAGCCGCGTGTCGTCGCGCAAACCGGCGGCCCGCGCGGAGACCGGCAGGATGCGCTCGGCCAGGTCGTTCACGCGCGCGCGCTCGGCCGGGCTGGCAGCAGCCACCTGCTGGGGCGGGGTGGCCAGCAGGTGGCGGATCAGCGGCGCGCGGGCGACGTGCGGCGCCGTCCAGACCAGGAAGTCCGAGCCCAGCAGCCGCAACAGCCAGGCGTCCTTCGCGTCCGACACGGGTGGCGCCGAATCGGCCACGCCGCCCGGCTTCCAGAGGATCGGTACGACGAGCACCAGGGCGCGCACGCGCTGCGGGTGGCGGATGGCAAGCTGCATCGCCGAAGGGCCGCCGGCGGACATGCCCAGTACCGCGGCCTGCTCGATGCCCAGGGCGTCGAGCAGGCAGACGTGGGCATCGGCCTGCGCTTGGGGTGAGGCATCGGCAGGACGTGGCGTGCCCAGATAACCAAAGCGCGACACAGCGATCACGCGCAGGCCTTGCTGCAACAGGGGCCGCGCCCAGGCCATGCCCTGGTCGTGGCCGCCGCCGCTGCCGTGGATCACCAGCAGCGGCACACCCGCACCCGCCTCTTGCACCTCGATCGGACCGCAGCGCGTATCGACCCTCTTGCCGCCCTGGGCCGCGCGTGCCCGGGCCCAGGCCAGGTCACGCTCGAAGTGCGTCCTCACCGCCAGCCCCGCGCCCAGCAGGGCCAAGGCGCTGATCGCCAGGATCGGCAACAGAGTCCTGCGCTTCATGCGGGTCACATCTTGTCGAGGCCAGCACTCTACGCCGGCACCCTCGCCACCGGCCCTTGCGGTGCCTGCGCCACGCAGGCCGACCGCCGCCGCGCAAGGGCCGGTACCCACACATTTGCACGAGTGCCTGTCATGGGCTAAGTTCGCCGCCATGAAGACGACCGCCTCCACCGCCCAGCCCTTGCACCCATCGACCCGCTCACGCCGCGCCTGCCTTCAACTGGCCGGCAGCGGCCTGGCGCTCGCCCTGCTGCCGGGCACTGTCCTGTCGGTCACGCCCGCCGGGCCGCTGATCGAGGTCTGGAAGGATCCCAACTGCGGCTGCTGCAAGGACTGGATCACGCACGTGCGGGAGCGCGGCTTTGCGGTGAAGGTCAGCGACAGCGGCAACACCGCCATGCGGAAGCGCCTGGGCATCGATCTCAAGTACGGCAGCTGCCACACGGCGCTGGTGGGCGGTTACGCGATCGAAGGTCACGTGCCCGCACGCGAGATCCAGCGCCTGCTGCGTGAGCGGCCCAAGGCCCTGGGACTGGCCGTGCCGGGCATGCCGGTGGGTTCGCCCGGCATGGATGGCGAGGTGTATGGCAACCGCAGGGACCCCTACGACGTGCTGCTGCTGGCGGCTGCAGGGGGCGCAGCCAGCGTCTACCAGGCCTATCGCTGAGCGCCAGCCAGGGCGCGTGCCTGTCCTGCACAGGCAAGTGCTGCAAGCAATCGTGACCGCCTGCGCTGCAGGCCGGGCGCGCTCCTAGACTCGACGCGATGGGATCGACACCCTCGCCGCCACTTCCTCTTGCGGGCATGCTGCGGCGCGGCCACTGGCGGGTGGCGGCGCTGGCGCTCGTGCTGGCCACGCTGATCGTGGGCGCCGTGGCGGTCCAGTTGCTGCGCGGCGAGGTGGGGCGCAACCTGCAGGGTGCCGCGCGCAACGCGGCCTTCAGCGCCGAGGCGGCTGTCGTGTTCGAGGATGCGCAGGCCGCGCGTGAACTGCTTGCCCTGCTGGCCGAGCAGGAGCGGCTGGCCACCGCGCGCATCGTCCTGACCGACCAGCGCGTGCTGGCCGAGGTGCAGCGTGGGCGAGGCACGCTGGCCCGTTGGGTCGACCGCCTGGCGGCGACGTTGTTCGACCTGCAGGCTCAGGCGCCGGTCACGCTCAACCAACGCACCCGCGCCACGCTGCATGTGCGCGGGGACGGCCAGGCGCTGCTGGGCCTGTTGGGCGGTTACGCGCTGGGACTGGCGGCGGCGATGGCGGCCACTGCGCTGCTGGTGGTGCTGGGCACGCGGCGGCTTGAGGATCGCATCACGGCCCCGCTGCGGGCCCTGGTGCAGTTCACGCGTTCGGTGCGCGAGACGCGTGCCTTCGCGTTGCGCGCGCTGCGCTCGGACATCGCCGAGATCGATGCGCTGGCCGAGGACTTCAACGCACTGCTGACCGAGGTGCAGGCGCGCGAGGCCGAGCAACTGGCGCGCGAGCAGCGCCTGCGTTCACGCAACGAGGTGCTGCGCCAGCAGGCCGAGGCCGACGCGCTGACCGGGCTGCCCAACCGCGCCACGTTCACGCAGCGGCTGCAGCAGGCGGTGGAGCGCGCGGCCGAGCGCGGGGGCATGCTCGGCCTGATGTTCGTCGACGCCGATCGCTTCAAGGCCATCAACGACACGTACGGTCACGCCGTCGGCGACCGCGTGCTGGTCGAGATCGGGCAGCGGCTGCAGCGCGCGCTGCGCGAGAGCGATCTTGTCGCCCGCCTGGGCGGTGACGAATTCGCGGTCCTGCTCGAGCCGCTGTCCGAGCCCGCCGACGCCGCCCTGGTCGCGCGCAAGATCGAGGCGCAGATGGAGCGGCCCTTGCCGCTCGAAACCGGGCCGGCGATCGTGCCGCGCGTGAGCATCGGCCTGGCCTTCTACCCCGGCGACGGCGCCGATGCCGCCGCCCTCCTGCAGCGCGCGGACCAGCTGATGTATGACGTCAAGCGCGGCCGAGCAACTGCGCAAAGCCCGGATAGTCCGCGGCTGCAAGCAGTGACTTGACCACCGAGCCCCCCCAGGGGGCACCGCTCGTGATCGCGCCCACCAGGGCGGCCGGGTCGGCGATCCAGCTGCCCGCCAGTGCCGAGACACCCGCGGCAAACAGCGGGTCGGGCACGCAGCCCGCGCCAGGGCCCACGAGCACGAAGCGCTCAGCCGCCGGGCACGCCTGGCGCACCCGCTCGAAGCTGTGGTTTAGCAGCACCGTACTCGTCGAAAGCACCTGCGTGCAGTCGGCCAGGGCCAGCGGGTCCAGCGTCACGGTGTAGCCCTCGAATTCGCCGGCGAGCTCCGGGCGCAGTTCGAGCACGGTCAGCCGCACGCCTGCCGCGACCAGCTGCCGCACCAGCGGCGGGAAGAAGCCGATCATGCCCACGCCCTCGCCCGGCCGCGGATCGAGGCCACCAAGGGTGTTGCGCGCCGGTGGCGGCACGAAGCCGGCGCGATCGAAGAACTGGCGCGTCAGCGCGTTGACCGCGGCATAGCCCAGCGCCGCACGCGCCGGCGATGCGGACGCAGCAGCTGGGTCGGCCCACCACGCCAGCAGCTCGTGCGCAGGCCGCCCGCGCACGGCCTGCGCCAGCGCGCCGACGTGGGTGAGCGAATCGTCCAGCAGCAGGAAGCACAGGCCCACCGCGCCGGACTCCAGCTCCAGCGCGGCGAACTCGCCCTCCTTGCCCTCGGGTGGCGCCGGCGGCGGCAGGTGCAGCGCGCGCACGCGCGGCAAGGCCGACCCGGCCCCGGCCTGCCGCAGCAGGGTGACGATTTCATCGGCGATACGCATGCCGCAACGATGCCAGGGCCGCGCAGCGCGCTACAGCCACGAAGAGATCTGCGCCAGCGTCTTCTTCTGCTTGGCGTAGGCGGGCACTTCGCAGTCCGCTGCCGGGTAGCCGGTGACGACCAGCAGGATCGGCTTCTCCGCCGGCGGACGGCCGCAGATCTCGTTGAGGAAGCCCATCGGGCTGGGCGTGTGCGTGAGCGTGGCCAGGCCCGCGCGGTGCAGTGCGGCCAGCAGCAGGCCGCTGGCAATGCCCACCGATTCGGGCACGTAGTAGTGCGAGAAGCGGCTGCCGTCGGCGCGCTCGCCGTACTTGATGGCGAAGACCGCAATCAGATAGGGCGCGACTTCGAGGAAGGGCTTGTGCTCGTCGGTGCCCAGCGGGGCCAGCGCCTCCAGCCACTCCTGCGGTGCGCGGCCGCTGTAGAAGCTGCGCTCCTCCTCCTCGGCCGCTTCGCGCACGCGCTTCTTCAGCGCCGGGCTCTGGATGACCGCGAAGTGCCAGGGCTGCTGGTTGGCCCCCGAGGGGCCGCTGCCGCCGCAGAGGATGGCGCGCTCGATGATCTCGCGCGGCACGGGCTCGGGCGAGAACTCGCGCACCGTGCGCCGGCGGCAGATGTCCTCCTCGAAGAGGCGCACGCGCTCGCGCATCTCGGCCTCGGGGTAGCGGATGAAGTCCAGCGGAACATGCGGGGGTCGATTCATCGGAAGCGCTCGCAGTAGGGGTCAGGACGAACAGACGCCGGGGCCGCTTGCCCCCGGCTGCCACACGGCGCCGCCATCATCGCCGGCACCACGAACAAAGTCCCGGATCAGCGTCAAGGCCGCCTGCGGTGCATCGCGCCAGGGGCCGTGACCCACACCCGCAAAGGCAACAAGGCGCACCCACTGCGGCGGCATGGCCGCAGCGATCTCCCGGGCGTCCGCCAGCGGCGTCACCGGGTCGGCGTCACCATGCATCACGAGGACCGGGCATTGCACGCGCGCCAGACCCGGGCGCAGATCCATCGTCGGCATCTCGTGGCGTGCGGTGTGAAAGAGGATCTCGTCGACGGCCAGGGTACGCGCCTTGGCGTCGGGATCCGCCGCCGGCGTGGGGTTGTAGAGCGGCCGGCAGACGCGCTCGTACTCGGCCCAGGTCTGCGCCTTCGGGTCGAGCCAGAAGGCCTGCGCCGCCTGCCGCGCCGGCAGGCCGCCGAGTCGTTCGAACATCTCCAGCTTGCGCGGCAGCCCGAAGTGATGGCTGGTGCTGGAGAGGATCACCCGCGCCGGGTGCGCGGGATGCCGCGCCAGGTAGCGCTGCGCGACGAAGCCGCCATAGCTCTGACCCAGCACCACCGGCTTCACGATACCCAGCGCATCGCACAGGCGGACCACGTCGTCGGCGAAGGTGTCGAGGTTCCACTCCGCGGGCGGCCGGCGGTCGCTGCGCCCGTGTCCGCGGTGGTCCACGTACACCACCTGCGCCACGTCGGCCAGTTGCCCGAACAGCGGCTTGAAGCTGCTGTGATCGAAGCCCGGGCCGCCGTGCAGCAGCAGCAGCGTGGGGCGCTGGCGCATCGAGGCGCCGTCGGGCACGAGGCCGCAGCCGTCGATGTCGACGAACAGGCGCACGCCGGGCTGGATCTCGATCCTCATGCCGCCGTCACTGCGAGTCGCGCCATTCGATGTCGGCGCCGAGCGCGCACAGGTTCTCGACGAAGTCCGGGTGCGCGCGGCGGATCGGCGTGGCGTTGCGGATGGTGCTGTTGCCGCGGATGCTCGCCGCCAGCATCAGCAGCGCGATCGCCACGCGGATGATGTAGGGGCTCTCGACCGCCGCCGGGGCCAGCGGCTTGCCGCCGAAGACGATGACGCGGTGCGGGTCGCACATCAGCGCGTGGCCGCCGAACTTGGAGAGCTCGGCCGTCCAGCCCATCGCGCCGTCGTAGACCTTGTTCCAGAACATCATGCTGCCCTCGGCGCGCACGCCCAGCGCGACGAAGATCGGCAGCAGGTCCACCGGCAGGTAGGGCCAGGGCGCGGCCTCGACCTTCTGCAGGATGTTGCGCGTGAAGGGCTCGCGCACGCGCAGGGGGCCATCCAGCCGCGTGCGCGACCAGCCGCCTTCGTGCTCGACGTGCACGCCGAACTTGGCGAACGTGCGGTCGATGAGCGGGAACTGCTCGGGCGTCGAGTTCTTCACCTCGACCGCACCCCCGGTGATGGCACCCAGCGCCAGGAAGGTCACGATCTCGTGGAAGTCCTCGGCGAAGCTGAAGGTGCAGCCCCCCAGGCGCTGGACCCCCTCGACGACCAGCCGCGAGGTGCCCAGGCCCTCGATGCGGGCCCCCAGCATCTGCATGAACTGGCAGAACTCCTGCACGTGCGGCTCGCTGGCGGCGTTCATCAGCACGCTGCGGCCCTGCGCCAGCGCTGCGCAGAGCACGTAGTTCTCGGTCGTCGTCACGCTGGCGTAGTCGAGCCAGTGCTGGGCCGCCCGCAACGGGCGCTCGGCCCGCATCACGACGCCGTCGGGCCGGCGCTCGACGCGCGCGCCAAAGCTCTGCATCACCTCGACGTGCGGGTCTATCTCGCGCATGCCCAGGCTGCAGCCCTTGACGTCATCCTCGATGCGCGCCACGCCAAAGCGCGCCAGCAGTCCCGGCACCAGCATGATGCTGCTGCGCATGGCCTCGGGCAGGCGGTGCACCGCCTCGTCGAAGCGCGTGTGCTCGTGCTGCACCTCGAGCACGCGCGCGCTGAAGTCGACCTCGACGCGGCTGCCGAGTTCGCGAAAGATCTCGAGGATCTTGCGCACGTCGGTGATCTCTGGAATGCCCAGCAGCCGCACCGGCTCGCGCGTGAGCAGCGTCGCGCAGAGGATGGGCAGGACGGCGTTCTTGTTGGCCGAGGGCACGAGACGGCCGCGCAGCGGCTTGCCGCCGTGGACGATGAGGTCGGACATGGGAAGAAGGGGCTGGCGCGGGTCGTTCGGGCGCCGATTATCCGCGCCGGCCGTAAGCTCGGCACCGGCCGGCCTGCAGCGCCCGCCACCCGTGACCGTCAACGCGAGGATCCACGCCCCATGCCCTACCTGGCCAAAGCCGCGCTCGTGCGCGCGCACAACGCTCCCGTCGTCGTCGAAACCATCACCGTGGCCGACCCCCAGCGCGACGAACTCACGATCCGGCTGCAGGCCTGCGGCGTCTGCCACAGCGACCTCTCGGTCGTCACCGGCACGCTGCCGCTGCCGCCCCCGGTCGTGCTCGGGCACGAAGGCATGGGCCAGGTCGTCGCCGTGGGTGCGGGCGTCACCGGCTTTGCGGTCGGCGACAGCGTGCTGTCCTCCTTCATCAGCATGTGCGGCCAGTGCCGCTGGTGCAGCAGCGGCCGGCCGGAGCTGTGCAACCTGGCCGCCAAGTCGGTCTCGACCTTGCCCGACGGCAGCCTGCGCACGACCGACGCCGCGGGCCAGCGGCTGTCCATCTTCAGCGGCTGCGGCGTGATGGCCGAGTACGCCACGCTGCACGTGAGCAACGTCGTTGCCATCGACGCCACGGGCGTGGCGCCCGAGTGCTGCGCGCTCGTGAGCTGCGGCGTGATGACGGGCTGGGGTGCGGCGGTCAACACCGCCCGTGTCGTTGCCGGCTCGACCTGCGTCGTCTTCGGCGCCGGCGGCGTGGGCCTGAACGCGATCCAGGGCTGCGCGATGAGCGGCGCAGCGGCGATCGTCGCCGTCGACCCCAATGACGCCAAGCTCACGCTGGCGCGGGCCTTCGGCGCCACGCACACGCTGGCACCCGAGCCCGGCCAGGACGTCGCCAAGGCCTTGCGCAAGCTGACCGGCGGCGGCGCCGACTATGCCTTCGAGTGCGTGGGTCTGGGCAGCGTGCTGGCGCAGGCTTTCGGCTGCCTGCGCAAGGCCGGCACGGCGGTGATGGTGGGCGTGGCCCGCCCAGACGACCAGGTCAGTGTGCGCTGCAGTTCGCTGCTGTTCGAGGAGAAGACGCTCACCGGCAGCCTCTATGGCGGCGCGCGTCCGCGCGTGGACTTCCCGCGCCTGCTTGGGCTCTACCAGGCCGGCAGGCTCAAGCTCGACGAGCTGGTGACGCGCCGCTACAGCATCGACGACGCACCGCAGGCCTTCGACGACCTCGCCAGCGGTCGCAACGCGCGCGGGGTGATCGTGTTCTGAAGGATGCAGACGGCTGCGGGGACAATCGCCCCATGTCTGTTGCTCCTCCTGCTGCGACCGCCGAGTCGCCGATCCGCTGGTCGCTGGTGGTGTTGCTGGCCGTGCTCTCGGCCTTCGACGCCATGGCGATCGACATGTACCTGCCGGCATTCCCCGCCATGCGCGCCGATCTGCAGATCAGCGACGCCGCGGTGCAGGCCAGCCTGGCGGTCTTCCTGGCCGGACTGGCGCTGGGCCAGCTCGCCTATGGCCCCTTGCTGGACCGCTTCGGTCGCCGCGGCCCGGTGCTGGCCGGCAGCCTGCTGTTCGTCGCCGGCTCGGCGCTGGTGGCCCTTGGCGACGGCCTGGGCGCGCTCATGCTGGGGCGGCTGCTGCAGGCCCTGGGGGCGGCTGCCGGCGTGGTGGCGCCGCGCGCCATCATCACCGACACCCACGACGAGGCGCAGTCGGCGCGCCTGTTCTCGCTCATGATGCAGGTCTTCATGGTGGCGCCGGTGTGCGCCCCGCTGCTTGGCGCCTGGCTGGTGCAGCACGGCTGGTGGCGCGGCATCTTCTGGCTGCTCACGGTGTTCGGCGCCCTCAGCCTGGTGTGGAGCTGGCGCGCGCTGCCCGAGACCCTGCCGCGCGCGCAGCGCCAGACGCAGCACCTGGGCCTGATCGTGCGCGGCTACGCGCGGCTGCTGGCGAACCGGCCCTATCTGCTGAACACGCTCGCGGGTGCCTTTCTGCTCGGTTCGCTGTTCGGCTACATCAGCGGCGCGCCCTTCGTCCTCATCGACGGTTTCGGCCTCACGCCGCAGGCCTTCGGCTTCGTGTTCGCCGGCAACGCGGTGGCGCTCATCGTCGCTGGCCGCGTCAACGACCGCCTGCTGCCACGCCTGGGCCCGGCGCGGCTGCTCGATGTCGGCCTGGCCGTGCACGCGCTGGCGGCGGCCGGCCTGCTGGCGGTGGTGCTGCTGCCGCCGGCTGCCGGTGCGCTGCCCTTCATCGCCGCCATGGCGCTGGTGGTGGGCAGCCTGGGCCTGACCTTCGGCAACGCCAGCGCGCTGACCATGGACTGCGCGCGCGACCAGATCGGCTACGCGGCAGCCATGATGGGCGTGCTGCAGTACGCAGTGGGCGCGCTCAGCGGCCTGGCGCTGGCGCCGCTGGGGCGGGCGCTGGGCGTTGGCAGCGCGGTACTCGCCCTGGCGCTGACGCTGTTGGCGTGCAGCGTGATGGCGCTGCTGCTGCGCCGCGCGGCGGTGGCGCAGACGCTGCCGGGGATGGTGGCGTCCACGCCCTGACCGCGCAGTGCCGCAGCGTCTGGCCGGCGCGCGTCACGACCCGGGCAGCGCGGCCGGGCGGGCGAGGTCATCGAGCGTGCGGCCCTGGCGGGCCAGCATCTCTTCGAGCAGCGGCAGCAGCGGGCCCAGGCGCTCGTCGATGGCCGCGCGCACGGTGTCGACGAAGACCTGCGTGCTGCGCTCGATCTCGACGTTGAGTGCGTCCCCCACCTCCTTGCTGCCGAAGGTGGTCTGGCGCAGCGTCTCGGGGATCAGCCAGACCTCGAACCAGCCACTGCCGTCGCGCTCGCGCACGGCCTCGGCAACGGTCAGGCTGGCGCCATTCACCGCGATGTAGCCCTTGCCGAAGATGTAGCGCATCCAGGGCGAGGGCACCTCGATGCGCAGCACGTGATTGTTCTCGGGGCGACGGATCCCGGCCAGCGCGGCCATGAAGTCGACATGGCCCGAAAGCGGGTGGCCGCCGATCTCGGCGCCGTCGCGCGCCGCGCGCTCGACGTTGACGGGATCGCCCTCCTGCCGCGCGCCCAGCGTGGTCAGCGAAAGACTCTGCTGCATGACGTCGAACTCGGCCCGGTCGGCCGCCGGCCGCGCGGTGACGGTCAGGCAGGTGCCGTCGACCGCCACGCTGGCGCCGATCGCCAGGCCCTCGTCGAAGCCCGGGGGGAAATGCAGCCGGAAACTGCGCAGACCCGGGCGCTCGATGATGCGCTCGACGCGGGCGATGGCTTGCACGATGCCGGTGAACATGTCTTCCTCGATGACCTTGAAGCACGCCAGCTTAGCAGCCGGCGCCGCACGCGCCGTGGCGGCGATTGCGTACAGTCCGCGCGCATGACGACCGAACCGCTGCCCCCCATCGAGATCCAGCCGCGCGACCTGCGCCCCTATCGGGCCGGCAACACCGGCATCGACTACGTGCACCGCTTCGACTCCGGCCAGCCCGGGCCGCACGTGCTCATCAACGCGCTCACGCACGGCAACGAGTTCTGCGGCATGGTCGCCGCCACGCACCTGCTCGATGCCGGGGTGCGCCCGCGCATCGGCACGCTGACGGTGAGCTTTGCCAACGTCGCCGCGTACGAGAGCTTCGACCCTGCGCAGCCTTTCGAGAGCCGCCAGCTCGTGCACAACATGAACCGCATCTGGTCGGCCGCGCAGCTCGACGGCGACGAGGCCAGCCCCGAGCTCGTACGCGCCCGCGCGCTGCGGCCGGTCGTCGCGGCGGCCGACCACATCCTCGACATCCATTCGACCAGCCGCGACGTGAGCCCGTTCTGGGTCTACCCGCAGTTCGCGCGCAACGCCGCCGTGGCGCTGGCGCTGGGCCGGCCGGCGGTGCATCTGGTGATGCCCCAAGGCATGGGGACGGGCACGCCGCTCGTCCAGCATGGCCGCCACGGCCACACCGACCATCACGGCGTGGGCCTGGTCGTCGAATGCGGCCAGCATTTCAAGCACGGCACCGGCGCGCTGGCCATCGAGGTCACGCTGGACTTCCTCGCCCACTTCGGCCTGCTCGCACCGCGTCCGGCGCACAGCGGGGCACAGCGGCGCTACGAGTTGCTGCAGACCTGGGTCGTGCGCACGCCGCAGTTCCGCTTCACGCAGCCGCTGGTGGGTTTCGAGACCTTCGCCCGCGGCGAACTGATCGCCACCGACGGCAGCGACGAGATCCGCGCCCTGTGCGACGACTGCACGGTGCTGATGCCCGCGCGCGTGCCCATCGTCGGCCGCGAAGGCGTCTACCTGACCCGGCCGCTACCCTGACCTGACGCCGCCTATCGGTACGCCGGCGCGGCGTTGCGGCGCGTCAGAGCAGCGAGGGCCGGTCGTCGACGTCGCACAACGGGTCTATGCCCTCGCCGGCGCCAGTGACCTTGCCGTCCTTGTCGATGCTGACCTGCCACCACAGGCAGTCGTAGGTGACGTAGCGCCACGACCAGGTCTGCCCGCTGCCCCAGCCATTGCGGCGCTGCTCGGCGGGGCGGCCCAGTTCGCGCAGCAGCTGCGGGATGGTCATGCCCTGGGCGCGTTGCGCGAATTCAAACAGGTGCGCGCGCGTCAGCACCTGCGCAAACCAGCGGCTGCGGCCATCAGGCCCGATGTCGACCATCCAGGTCTGGCGACCCAGCGGCCCGGTGACCCACTGCAGGCGCTGCACGCCATCCGGCATCGCGAAGCGGTCGCTTGGCGGGCCGAGCTGGGCGACGACGTCGGCCTCGGTCTGCCCGAGTGCCAGCTGCGGACCCTGAAAAGCCGCGCAGGCGGCCAGCAGGGCCGCCGCCAGCACCAGCACGGCGCGGCTCACGGGCTTCATCGTGGTCCTCCTCGTGGGGGCGTGTCGATGCGCAGCGAGAGATCGATCGCGCGCACATCCTTGGTCAGCTTGCCGCTGCTGATGCGATCGACCCCGGTGCGCGCGATCTCGCGGATGCCGTGCAGGTCGACGCCGCCCGACACCTCGAGCAACGCACGTCCCTGGTTGATGCCGCAGGCCGCGCGCATGTCGGCCAGCGAGAAGTCGTCCAGGAGCACGCTGGTGGCGCCGGCGGCCAGCGCCTGCCGCAGCTCGTCAAGGGTCTCGACCTCGATCTGGATCGACACGCCGGCACGCAGAGCCGCCGCCGCATGCAGCGCCGCGGCCACGCCGCCGGCCGCAGCGATGTGGTTCTCCTTGATCAGGATGCCGTCCCACAGCGCCATGCGCTGGTTGCTGCCGCCGCCCACGCGCACCGCGTACTTCTGTGCCTGGCGCAGGCCGGGCAGCGTCTTGCGCGTATCCAGCACGACGCAGCCGCGCGGGTTGGGCGAGAGGCCGGCGATCGCATCCACATAGGCGCGCGTCGTCGTCGCCACCGCCGAGAGCAGTTGCAGGAAGTTCAAGGCCGGCCGTTCCGCCGACAAGAGCTCACGCGCATCGCCCTCGATGTAGACCACCTCGCCACCGGCTTCGACACGCTGCCCTTCGGCAACCACCCAGGTCAGGCGCGCCTGCGCATCCAGCGTCTGCACGCAGGCATCGAACCAGGGCCGGCCACAGATCACCGCGTCCTCCTTGGCGACCACGCGCGCCACCACCGCCCGGCCGGCGGGCACCAGGCGCGCGGTCCAGTCGCCACGGCCGATGTCCTCACGCAAGGCGTCGTGCACGTTGCGCTGCAGGGCCTGGTCCAGGGTTTCGTCATGGTCGAACATCTCGTTCATTGCTCCGTTGGCGCCGCCGGCGCCTGCTCGTACAAGGCCAACGCCTGTTGCAGCCGCTCGCGCACCCGGCGGCGCAGCGCGGGGGGTTCCAGCACCTGCACCTGCGCGCCCTGGCGCAGCACGTCCATCACCAGCTCGGTCTCGTCGACGTAGGGCAGGCGCAGCTCCCAGTCGCTGGCGCCGGCCTCGCCCAGCCAGCGACCCTCCTGCTGCGGGTGCCACTGCTCGCGGCTGGCCCATTGTGCCGCCTGCACGCCAAAGCGCAGGCGGGCCCAGCGTGGCTGGCTGCCCGCGAAGATGCCGTAGCCTGCGTCCATCGCGGCCTGCACCTGGCGCAGCGGGATCTCGCGCGCAGCGTCGGGCAGAACCTGCGTCGCCTCGATCGCATCGAGCGCAAAGCGCAGCAGGCGCTCGCGCCGATGGCACCAGGCATCCAGATACCAGGTATTGCGGTAGTGCACCAGCCGCTGCGGCGAGACGTCGCGCTCGCTGCGCTCGCCGCGCCCGCGCGTGAGGTAGCGCATGCGCAGCCGCCGCCGCCGCAGCAGCGCCTGGGTCACCCGTTCGAAGGCGGGGCCAGGCACCGCGCGCTTGGCGGGGCTGGCGATCTTCACCCGCTGCAGCAGCGCCGCGGCGCCGAACTGCGCACCCCCCAGCAGGCCCTGGATGCGGTCCAGCAAGGGCTGCAGGTGGCGGCTGATGACGCCCTCGCTGTCGAGCTCGGCCAGGAGCTGGTGCGCCATCAGCAGGCTGTAGAGCTCGCGTTCGCTGAACCACAGCCCCGGCAGCTCGTGCTTGTGGCCACGGTACTCGGCGCCGAAGCGGTAGCCGTTGCAGTCGCGGTCGTACTCGATCGGCGCGCCCAGGCGATCGCGCAGGTACTCGAGGTCGCGCTTGAGCGTGGCCGGCGAGACCTCCAGCTCGTCCAGCAGCGCCTGGAAGCTCAGGTGCCCGCGGCTGCGGATGAGCATCTCGATCTTGTAGACACGGTCGGTCCTGGGCATGGCGGCAAGGTTAACGCGCCGCCCGCTCGCGGTGCAGCGCACGCTGCCGCGACGCGTTCGCGCTACGCGGGGCGTCCCAGCCGCTGCAGCGCGTCCGACGACAGCGTGAATACGCCCGGGCGCTCGCACTGGTGCACCGCGCGCATGAGGGCCAGCGCCACCGTGCGCGCCGCGATCGGCCGCACCGAGGCCGGCAGCAGCCAGTGCAGCGGTGCCTGCAGCGCGGCACCGATGCGCTCACCCACCCGGGTGGGCTGACCGAGTGCGGCACGGTCGCCCAGCAGCAGCGACGGGCGCGCCAGGTGCACGCTGGCAAAGCCCAGCGTCTGCACCGCCTGTTCGAGTTCGCCCTTGACGCGGTTGTAGAACACGCGGGATGCCGCATCGGCGCCGAGCGCCGACACCACGCCCAGGCGCGTGGCTCCCGCCGCGCGCGCCGCACGCGCAAAGGCCAGCGCCGCCTCGAAGTCGACCGCGCGGAACGCGGCTTGCGAGCCGGCGACCTTGATCGTCGTGCCCAGGCAGCAGAAGGCATCGTCGGCCGGCGGCAGCGCGGGCAGGGGCTGCGTGTAGTCGACCACGTGCTGCCGCAGCCGCTGGCGCTCGTCGAACTCCGGCCGGCGGCTGCGCACCAGCACGTGCACCACGCCGACGCCGCTTGCGGCCAGCAAGGCATCCAGCAGGGCACGACCCACCAACCCGGTGCCGCCCGCAACCCATGCGTCGCGCCCTCGGGCGCTGGCCGGGCGGGGCTGCAGGATGGGCGGCGTCATGGGCGGCGTCATGGGCAACGTCATGGACGACGATTGTGCGCGCGGCCTCGCAGCACGGGCCGCACCCTTGTGCCAGCGGCCGCCTTGGAGGCGCCGCCTGTTCTAATCCGCCTTGCCCGCCAGCCCCAACGCGGGGCACCGCCCATGTCCGACGACCCTCCTGCCGCCACCAGCGCCGATCGCCCGCGCCTGGTCTATCCGTTCACGACGCGTCCGGGCCCCGGGCAGCGGCTGGAGATCGCCCCGGGCGTGCAGTGGCTGCGCATGCCGCTGCCCTTTCACCTGGACCACATCAACCTGTGGCTGCTCGCCGAGGAAGGGGGCTACGCGATCGTCGACACGGGCACGCGCACCGAGGACGTGATCGGGCTGTGGCAGACGGTGTTCGAGGAGCTGCAAGAGCAAGGACAGCCCACACGGGTCCTGGCCACTCACATGCACCCCGACCATGTCGGTGCCGCCGGCTGGATCACGCGGCGCTTTGGTGTGCCGCTGTGGATGACACGGCTGGAGTACCTGAGCTGCCGCGTGATGGCCGGCGACACCGGGCGCGAGCCACCGGCCGACGCGCTGGCGTTCTACCGCCAGGCCGGCTGGAGCGCGCACGCGATCGACGTCTACCGCGGCCGCTTCGGGCGCTTTGGCCTCTACATCCACGCCCTGCCCGAGAGCTATCGCCGGCTGCAGGACGGGGCGGAGCTGCGCATCGGCGCCCGCCACTGGCGCGTCGTCGTGGGCAGCGGGCACTCGCCCGAGCATGCCTGCCTGCACTGTGCCCACGACGCGCTCTTCATCAGCGGCGACCAGGTGCTGCCGCGCATCTCGTCCAACATCTCGGTCAACGCCGTCGAGCCCGACGCCGACCCGCTTGCCGATTGGCTGGCGTCGCTGGACAAGCTGCGCCGCGAGGTGCCCGACGACGTGCTCGTGCTGCCGGCCCACAACGAACCCTTCCGCGGCCTGCACGCGCGCCTGGCAGCCCTGGCCAGCGGGCAGCAGATCGCTCTGCAGCGCCTGCGCCGGCGCCTGGGCCAGCCGCGGCGGGCGATCGACGTCTTCGCCTCGCTCTTCGGCCGCCCGGTGCCCGAAGGCGATGTCGGCCTGCTGGGCCTGGCCACCGGCGAGAGCGTGGCCTGCCTGAACCATCTCTGGCGGCGCGACGAGCTCGTGGTCGAGACCGACAGCGACGGCGTGCGCTGGTACCGGCTCAAGGGCAGCCCGCCGTGAGGGGCCGCACAAACCCTCTTGCGCAAGGCGGGGGTACAGCCTATATTGCTTCATATGTGAATCTTTTCAAATGAATGCATTGCGGTGCATTCATGGAGGCACGGCATGAAGATCGTCTGCATCGGCGGCGGCCCGGCGGGCCTGTACTTCGGGCTTCTGATGAAGAAGCTCAACCCGGCACACGAGGTCAAGGTGGTCGAGCGCAACCGCGCCTACGACACCTTCGGCTGGGGCGTCGTGTTCTCCGACGCGACGATGGACAACATGCGCCAGTGGGACCGCGAGACGGCCGACGAGATCCAGGAGGCCTTCAACCACTGGGACGACATCGAACTGCGCTTCAAGGGCCGCACCCTGCGCTCGGGCGGCCACGGCTTCGTGGGCATCGGGCGCAAGAAGCTGCTCAACATCCTGCAGGCACGCTGCGAGGCGCTCGCCGTCGAGCTCGTCTTCGAGCAGGAGGTCGACTCCGACGCCGACTACCCCGACGCCGACCTCGTCATCGCCAGCGACGGCATCAACTCACGCGTGCGCAACAAGTACGCGGAGATCTTCGAGCCCGACATCGTCACCCGTCCCAACCGCTACATCTGGCTGGGCACCAACCGCCTCTTCGACGCCTTCACCTTCGACTTCCAGCGCACCGAGCACGGCTGGTTCCAGTCGCACATCTACAAGTTCGACGACCGCACGACGACCTTCATCGTCGAATGCCCCGAATCGGTGTGGCGCGCACACGGCCTGGACGAGGCCGACATGCAGCAGTCGATCGCCTTCTGCGAGAAGCTCTTCGCCGATACGCTGCAGGGCGCCCCGTTGATGACCAACGCGCGCCACCTGCGCGGCTCGGCCTGGCTCAACTTCCAGCGCGTGGTCTGCAAGCAGTGGTGGCTGAAGAACGAGCACGGCGCGCACGTGGTGCTGATGGGCGACGCCGTGCACACGGCCCACTTCGCGATCGGCTCGGGCACCAAGCTCGCCTTCGAGGACGCCATCGAGCTCACGCGCCAGTTCCAGCGCCTGGGCGACACGCCCGCACGGATCGGTGAGGTGCTGCAGGCCTACCAGGAGCTGCGCAGCGTGGAGACGCTGCGCCTGCAGAACGCCGCCTGGAACGCGATGGAGTGGTTCGAGGTCTGCGGCGCGCGCTATTGCGACCAGCTCGCGCCCGAGCAGTTCATGTACAGCATGCTCACGCGCAGCCAGCGCATCAGCCACGAGAACCTGCGCCTGCGCGACACCGCCTGGCTGGGGGACTACGAGCGCTGGTTTGCGCAGCAGGCCGGGGTGGCACTGCCGCCGGCCGTGCCCGCACCGCCGCCGATGTTCACCCCGTTCACGCTGCGCGGCCTGACGCTCAAGAACCGCGTCGTCGTCTCGCCGATGGCGCAGTACGTCTGCAGCGACGGCATGCCGGCCGACTACCACCTCGTCCACCTGGGTGCGCGCGCGCTGGGCGGCGCAGGCCTGGTCTTCGCGGAGATGACCTGCACCAGCCCGGACGCGCGCATCACCCCGGGCTGCCCGGGGCTGTGGGACGATGAGCAGGCTGCAGCCTGGAAGCGCATCGTCGACTGGGTGCACACGCACAGCGACGCGCGGATTGCAATGCAGCTCGGCCACGCCGGCCCCAAGGGCTCGACCAACGTGCCCTGGGAGGGTGCGGGCGCCGATCAGCCGCTCGCGCACGACAACTGGCCGCTGCTGGCGCCCTCGGCGCAGCCCTATCTTGCCGACGGCCCCGTGCCCAAGGCGATGGACCGCGCCGACCTGGCCCGCGTGCAGGCCGACTTCGTTGCCGCCGCGCAGCGCGCCGCGGCAGCGGGCTTCGACTGGCTGGAGCTGCACTGCGCGCACGGCTACCTGCTCTCGGCCTTCATCTCGCCGCTCACCAACCACCGCCGCGACGAGTACGGCGGCACGCTCGAGAACCGCCTGCGCTGGCCGCTCGCGGTCTTCGCCGCGGTGCGTGCCGTGTGGCCGCAGGAGCGCCCGCTGTCGGTGCGTATATCGGCCCACGACTGGGTCGAGGGCGGCATCACACCGGCCGACGCGGTGTTGATCGCGCGCGCGTTCAAGGACGCCGGCGCCGACCTGATCGACGTCTCCTCGGGCCAGGTCTCGCCGGCCCAGAAGCCGACCTACGGGCGCATGTACCAGACCCCGTTCGCCGACCGCATCCGCCAGGAGGCCGGCATCGCGACGATGGCCGTGGGCGCCATCACCGAGGCCGATCACGTCAACGCCATTGTCTCCGCCGGCCGTGCCGACCTCTGCGCCATTGCCCGCCCGCATCTGGCCAACCCGGCCTGGACGCTCGCCGAGGCCGCACGCATCGGCTACCTGCCCATGCCCTGGCCCAAGCCCTACCTGAACGCCAAGGGGCAGATGGAGGCGCTCTTCCAGCGCGAGAAGACCACGCAGGCGCAGGCGATCGCCGCCGCGCGCCTGTCGGCCAGGCCGCAATGACGGCGGGCTGCGGAGCCGCATCGTGAACGACATCACCGCCCTGGCCGACGCCGCCCGCCTGGGCCACGAGACGCGTGCGCGCGCCAACGATCACGCCGCACTCAAGCTCTGGCTGCGCATGCTCTCCAGCGTGACTGCCATCGAAGCCGAGATCCGCCGCCGCCTGCGCGCGCGCTACGGCATCTCACTGGCGCGCTTCGACTACCTTGCGCAATTGCATCGGCACAAGGGCGGGCTGCGCATGCGCGACCTCTCGCGCTGCCTGATGGTGACCGGCGGCAACATCACCGCGCTCACCGATGAGCTCGAGCGCGAGGGGCTGGTGACGCGCATGAGCAGCCCGACCGACCGCCGCTCATGGATCGTCAACCTGACCGTGGCCGGCCGCCACAGCTTCGAGGCAATGGCGCGTGAGCATGAAGAGTGGATCCTCGAGCTCTTCGCGCCGCTGGACGAGCGCGCGATCGGCCAGATCTACGAGCACCTGGGCACACTGCGCGGCCAGCGCCCGGACAAGGCTGCCGCCACGACCGCCCGCCAGCCCCGCCGCTGACGCCCGGCATGCCGTCGCGCACCGCATTCGGCGGCAGCCCCACCCACCCCGTGAGCCCGCGATGAAGATCCTGCAACCCGCTGCCTGGGCCAAGCCCAAGGGCTATGTCAACGGCGTCAGCGCCCGCGGCCGCACCGTCTGCGTGGCCGGCATGATCGGCTGGGACGGCCAGGGGCAGTTCCACAGCGACGACCTCGTCCTGCAGGTCCGCCAGGCCCTGCACAACGTCGTCGCCGTGCTGGCCGAAGACGGCGCGCGACCCGAGCACATCGTGCGCATGACCTGGTATGTGACCGACCGGCGCGCCTACCTGGCCGCCGGCCGCGAGATCGGGCGCGCCTTCCGCGAGATCATCGGCACCTACCATGCCGCGATGACGGCTGTGCAGGTCACGGCGCTGATGGAAGAGCGCGCCCAGGTCGAGATCGAGGTCACGGCCATCGTGCCCGACTGATCACCCATGGCCAGCGTGCCGATGCAGCAGTACCTGGACGATGCCGGGCTCAACCGGCAGCATGTCTTCGCGCTCGAACAACTGCCCGCGGAGGTGCGCGCGCCCCTGGAGCTGCAGCCGCACGAGCGCCAGCTCATCCTCCTTGCCCACGCTGGGCGACGGCTGTGGCAGCGCGTGCAGGCGCAGCCCGGCGCGGAGGCGATCGCGCACCCGATCGACACCTACAGCGTGGACGCCGCCCGCCGCTGGCTGGCGCAGGCGCTGCCGCGGGCGCGCTGCCGCATCGTCTACCCGAACGGCCTGCCCGCCGGGCGCCACGTCGCGCTGCAGCGCCTGGGTGGGCTCGCGGGCTGGCATCACGCCACACCCTTCATGCTGGGCATCGACGCCCACTACGGCAGCTGGTTCGCGTACCGCGTTGCCATCATCACCGACACCGCGCTGCCGCCCACACCCCCGCGGCAAGGCAGCCACCCCTGCCTGGGCTGCAGTGCCAAGCCCTGCATCAGCAGCTGCCCCTCGCAGGCGCTCGCCAGTGGAACACTGGACGCGATGTCCTGTCAGCGCCACCGCCTGCAGCCCGACTCGGTCTGCGCCCTCGATTGCCCCGCGCGCACGGCCTGTCCGGTCGGCACCGGGCACCGCTACGACAGCAGCCAGATCCGCCACGGCGCCCGCGCCTCGCTGGCCGCGCTGCAGCGGCTGGCCGCCGAGCGTGAGGCGTAGGGCCACCCGCGACCACGCACGGTTGCAAGCCCGGTGACAAGCGGCCGTCCATCGCGGCACGGACTCGTCGTCACCAGACGACGCGGCGCTCAGCCGACGCCGAACACCTTCATCACCTCGTCCCCCAGGTGGTTGATCACCTTCACCGCGATGCGCCCGGTCCTGGGCTTCGCGAACGGGCGCGACACGTCGCTGTTGAGCGTGGCCCAGGCCTCGGCGTCAATCTCGGCCTTGAGCGTGGTCTTCAGCGCCTTGTAGGGGTCGGCGGCGCCCAGGAAGTAGGCCTGGCGGACGAAGAAGCTCTCTTCGTTGTACTCGGTGTCGATCATCCACAGCGCGATGCTGTCGGTGCCGCCGCT
>JADZCL010000315.1 GCA_020851615.1 Rubrivivax sp. | reverse complement strand
CTGGTCGGCGCCGCATTCCTCGCACCCTGGGCGGCCGCGGCGGCGCTGCGTATCAGCCTGGACTGAACAGGCTTTCACGATGCGACACAATCGCGGTCGGACATGACTCGCATCAACTGGTTCTATTACGCGGCGCCCGTCCGCTTCCATGCCCTGGCCGGGAAGCTGATCCCGTGGTGTGCGACGGCAGCGGTGTTGCTCACGCTGTGGGGTCTGTGGATCGGCCTGGTCGTGGCGCCGACCGATTTTCAGCAGCGTGACAGCTACCGCATCATCTTCGTCCACGTGCCGGCGTCGTGGATGTCGATGGTGCTCTATGTGGCGATGGCCTTCTGGTCGGCCGTCGGTCTCATCTTCAACGCGCGGCTGGCGGCGATGCTGGCACAGGCCATTGCGCCCACCGGCGCGCTGATGACCTTCCTTTCGCTGTGGACCGGCGCCCTGTGGGGCAAGCCGACCTGGGGCACCTGGTGGGTGTGGGACGCGCGGCTGACGAGCGAGTTGCTGCTGCTCTTCCTCTACATCGGCTATCTGTCGCTGCGCGCGGCCATCGACGACGAGCGCCGTGCCGACCGCGCCAGTGCCGTGCTGGCGATGGTGGGCGTGATCAACGTGCCGATCATCTATTTCTCGGTGCAGTGGTGGAACACGCTGCACCAGGGGGCGTCGGTCAGCATGACCAAGGCACCGACGATGGCGGCCATCATGCTGCAGGGCATGCTGGTGATGTCGCTGGCGATGTGGGCCTACGCCTTCGCGGTCGTGTTTGCACGCGTGCGCCTCATCATCCGCGAACGCGAGCAGGGGGCTGCGTGGACGCGTGAATGGCGCCCGGCCGGGGTGCTGCCATGACGCCGTACTGGGGCAGCTTCGCCGATTTCCTGGCCATGGGCGGCTATGGGCTCTACGTCTGGGGCTCGTTCGGCGTCTGCGCGCTGGCCTTGGCCGTGGAACTCCTGGCCTTGCGCGCACATCGGAAGCGTCTGGAGGATCAGACATGACACCCAGAGGCAAACGTGCAGCGGTGATCGGTGGCGGACTGGCGGTGCTGGCCGTCGTGGTCGCGCTGGTCCTCAACGCCTTCCAGAGCAACCTCGTCTTCTTCTTCAGCCCGACGCAGATCGCCGCCAACGAGGCGCCGCGCGACCGCTCCTTCCGCGTTGGCGGCATGGTGCAGGAGGGCAGCCTGCAGCGTGCGGCCGACGGCGTGACGGTGCGCTTCGTCGTCACCGATACCGCCAAGACGGTGCCGGTGGCCTACAAGGGCTTGCTGCCGGACCTGTTCCAGGAGGGCAAGGGGGTCGTCGCGCAGGGGCGGCTTGGTCCCGACGGCGTGTTCCACGCCGACCAGGTGCTGGCCAAGCACGACGAGAACTACATGCCCCCCGAGGCTGCCGACGCCATCCAGAAGGCCCAGCATGGCGAGATGCCGTCGCTGGCCGGCACCATGAAGCCGCAGCAATGATCCCCGAACTCGGCCACTTCGCGCTCGCCCTGGCATTGGGCGTGGTTGTGCTGGCGCAGGTACTGATGCCGCTGGTTGGCGCATCGCGCGGCGATGTGCGCTGGATGGCGTTGGCGCGTCCTGCGGCCGTGCTGCACTTCCTGCTTGTCGCGCTGGCCTACGGGTGCCTGACCGCGGCTTTCGTCGGCAACGACTTCTCGGTGCTCTACGTCGCCGAGAACTCCAACTCCAACCTGCCGCTGCCCTACCGCATCACGGCAGTCTGGGGCGGGCACGAGGGCTCCATCCTGCTGTGGCTGCTCGTGCTCGCGGGCTGGACGGTGGCGGTGGCGGTGTTCTCGCGCGGCCTGCCGCTGCCGCTGCGGGCGCGCATCCTGGGCGTCATGGGCTTGATCAGCATCGGCTTCATGCTCTTCATCCTGTACACGTCCAACCCCTTCGAGCGCCTGCTGCCCGCGGCCGAGCAGGGGCGCGACCTCAACCCGCTGCTGCAGGACCCGGGCATGGTCTTCCACCCGCCGCTGCTCTACATGGGCTACGTGGGCTTCTCGGTGGCGTTCGCGTTCTCGATCGCGGCGCTGCTGGCCGGGCGGCTGGATGCGACCTGGGCGCGCTGGTCGCGGCCGTGGACGACGACGGCGTGGATGTTCCTTACGCTGGGCATCGCGCTGGGCAGCGCCTGGGCCTACTACGAGCTTGGCTGGGGCGGCTGGTGGTTCTGGGATCCGGTGGAGAACGCGTCCTTCATGCCGTGGCTGGTGGGCACGGCGCTGATGCATTCGCTGGCCGTGACGGAGAAGCGTGGTGGCTTCAAGATGTGGACGGCGCTGCTGGCGATCCTCGCGTTCTCGCTCTCGCTGCTGGGCACCTTCCTCGTGCGCTCGGGCGTGCTGTCGTCGGTGCACGCTTTTGCCAGCGACCCCAGCCGCGGCGTCTTCATCCTCGGCTTCCTGGTGGCCGTGATCGGTGGTTCGCTGCTGCTGTTCGCCTGGCGGGGGCCCAAGGTAGGCCTGGGGGGCGCCTTCGACGCCGTCTCGCGCGAGGGCATGCTGCTGGCCAACAACGTCCTGCTGGTGGTGGCCACCGCAGCCGTGCTGCTGGGCACGCTGTACCCGATGGCGCTGGATGCCCTGAACCTGGGCAAGATCTCGGTCGGGCCGCCTTACTTCGACGCGGTCTTCGTGCCGCTGATGGCGCCGGCGCTCTTCCTGATGGGCAT
>JADZCL010000314.1 GCA_020851615.1 Rubrivivax sp. | reverse complement strand
TGCTCGCCCAGTTCGGCCCGCTCGGCGACGAAGCGCAGGCGGTCGAAGTTCAGGTTGGCGCCGCTGGTCACCGCCACGAAGGTCTGTGCCTTGCAGCGGTGGGTGGCGGCGTACTGCTTGATGCCCGCGACCGCGAGCGCGCCCGAGGGCTCGACCACGCTGCGCGTGTCCTGGAAGATGTCCTTGATCGCGGCACAGACCTCGTCCGTATCGACGCAGACGAAGTCGTCGACGAGCGCGCGCGCCACGCGGAAGGTCTCCTCGCCGACCTGCTTGACCGCGGTGCCGTCGGCGAAGAGGCCGACGTCTGCAAGCAGCACCCGCTTGCCCGCCTGCACCGAGCGCAGCATCGCGGCGGAGTCGCTCATCTGCACGCCGATCACGCGCACCTCGGGTCGCACCGCCTTCAGGCAGGCTGCGATGCCGGCGATCAGACCGCCACCGCCGATGGGGACGAAAACCGCATCCAGCGGCCCCTGGTGCTGGCGCAGCAACTCCATCGCGATCGTGCCCTGCCCGGCGATGACGTCGGGGTCGTCGAACGGGTGGACGAAGCACAGGTCCTGCGCCTGCTGCAGTTGCAGCGAATGGGCGTAGGCGTCCGAGTAGCTGTCGCCATGCAGCACCACCTCGCCGCCGAGGGCCTGCACGGCGTCGACCTTGACGCGTGGCGTCGTCACCGGCATCACGATCACCGCCCGGCAGCCGAGCTTGCGGGCGGCCAGCGCAACGCCCTGCGCGTGATTGCCTGCCGAGGCACAGATGACGCCGCGCTGCAGCTGCTCGGGCGCCAGTTGCGCCATCTTGTTGTAGGCCCCGCGCAGCTTGAAGCTGAAGACGCTCTGCTGGTCCTCCCTCTTGAGCAGCACGTGATTGCCCAGCCGCCGCGAGAGGCTGCGCGCAGCCTGCAGCGGTGACTCGCGTGCGACGTCATAGACGCGCGCGGAGAGGATGCGCCGCAGGTAGTCCGCCGCGATGCGCTGCGCCCGCGGGGTCGGTGTGCGCACGGCCGGTGCGGGGATCGGGGCGGCGGCAGACATCTCGGGCCTTGTGGGTGGGGCGGGAGCCAGCCGCCGGTTCGGCGGCGCGGATGATAGGGCAGCCCCCGTTGCCGCCCGTCCGGGGCTGCTGCGCAGGCAAAAAAGAACCCCGGTGCCAGGAGGCGCCGGGGTCGAATCCACCATTGGAGGAGGTGGAGGAGACAAGCGACACGTCGTCATCGACGACCGATGGCTGCCAGTCTAGCACTTCGATGCTGCAGTGCAAAATCCGTGCGGAATGATGCCGGGTTCGGGCACGCTCTGGCAGCCCGCAGCGACCCCTATCGGCGCGGTGCGGCCCGAAAGGCACAATTCGCCCGCTTGGGCCGCGCCGACGCCGGGGCCCCGGGAGCGACAGTGGAATGCACGGTGAACTGGGTGCCTGGCCTGGGCATGGGCTTCGTGGCCGAAACGGGCAGTGGCCACCTGCTGACGATGGACGGCGCCCCAGACGGCGGCGGGCGCGACCTGGCGCCGCGTCCGCTCGAGACGATGTTGGCTGGCGCGGGCGGCTGCACCGCCTACGACATCGTGCTGATCCTGCAGCGCGGCCGCCACGACGTGCGCGGCTGCCAGGTCAGGCTCAGCGCCGAGCGCGCGCCGACCGAGCCCAAGGTCTTCACACGCATCCACATGCACTACATCGTCAGCGGGCGCGACCTGCCCGCAACGGCCGTCGAACGTGCGGTCGCGCTGTCGCATGAGCGCTACTGCTCGGCGAGCATCATGCTTGGCAAGACCGCCACGATCACCTCCAGTCATGAGGTGGTTGCGGACTGATCGCCGGATCGGTGACTGCGATGTTTGCACTTACTATCAATCCCGTCAGAAGTTCGTAGCGCAGCACGGTTCATGTTGTTGTCGGGCAACGACTGGCCGCCTGAATCGGCTGCTTTGCTATGCATCAGCCGGGGCGTCTGGTGAAATGCGGACAACTTCCGCTGAGGATGTTGGCCTGATCAACCCCACGCCGGGTGACCTCCCCGATCGGGACCTCTTGTTCAACCTAGGAGATCGCTGCAATGAAAAAATCTCTGCTCGCCCTGGCCGCGCTGACCGCGTTCGCCGGTGCCGCATCGGCCCAGTCGTCGGTGACCCTGTACGGCCGTTTCGACCCGTCGGTCGCTCGCAATCTCGGGACCAAGGACACGGTCATGCAGAACGGCTCCGGCAGCCGTTTTGGCGTTCGTGGCGTTGAAGACATGGGTGGTGGCCTGCAGGCCCACTTCACGCTTGAGCATCGTTTCGATGCCGATGATGCTGAACAAACGAGCGGCAAGATGTGGAACGGCCGCGCCGTCACCGGCCTGCAGGGCGGTTTCGGCAAGATCTCGTTCGGCCGTGAGTACGCGACCTCCTTCCTCGGCTCGCAGCTTCAGCCCGATCCCTGGGGCTGGGATACGGTCGCCTCGTCGATCACCGCCGCGGTCACCGGCGGCACCATCGCCAAGGTGCGCTACGACAACTCCGTCACTTACAACCTTGACGCGGGCGGCTTCAGCCTTGGCGTGCAGACCGCCGTCGACAAGACCGCGATCGGCAAGCGCCCGGTCAACATGGCTGTCGGTTATGGCGTCGGTCCGTTCAAGGCCACGTTCGGCTATGAGAAGCCCAACATGACCAGCACGAAAGAGAAGGTCATGACCGGTAACGTCATGATGAACTTCGGCCAGTTCGGGGTCAGTGGTCACGTGACCGATGGCAAGAACGCCGCCGATGCCAAGGTGCGCGGCTATCTGCTTGCCGGTACTGCGCAACTCGGCGCAGGCCAGTTCCGTGCCGGCTTCGGCCGCCTGAAGGTTGCGGACACGACCGTCATCAGCGCCATCGTCGCCGGCTACCACTACAGCCTGAGCAAGCGCTCGACGATCTACTTCGACTACGCGCGCAACAGCAAGCTGGCCGCCAACAAGTGGGGCTACGACTTCGGGTTCAAGCACAACTTCTGAACCTGACCCGCGGTTGGCTCGGACTCGATC
>JADZCL010000313.1 GCA_020851615.1 Rubrivivax sp. | reverse complement strand
GCCGCCTTCCACTGTTTGACGCTTTCGAAGTGCAGGTCCTCGAACAGCGCTTCGCAGCGCTGCACGATGCGGGTGACTTCGGGCAGGGTCGTGCTCATCAACGGTGCTCCCAGGTTGGTGCGCGCTTAGCGAGGAAGGCGGCCAGCCCCTCGTTGGCGTCGCGGGTATGCATCAGACTCTCGAGATAGAGACGCTCGGCGCGCGCGAGGTCTTCGCGCAGCTCGATCAGGCGCCGGCCACGCACGGCCTGCAGCGCATGCGCAAGGGCCGCCGCGCTGCGCGGGGCCAGGTGTTCGTCGAAGTAGGCGAGCGCTGCGGCGACGGGGTCTTCGGCCAGCGCATGCACGAGACCCAGCTCGTGCGCCCGCGTGCCGTCGATGCTGCGGCCAGAGCACAGCAGGTCTTCAGCCGCGACGGCGTTCATGCGCCAGTGCAACAGGCAACTCGCCGCCGGCGCAAAGACGCCCAGCTTGATCTCAGGCTGGCCGAACTGTGCATTGGCCGTCGCGAAGATCGGCCCGCCGGCCAGCGCGATCTCGAGCCCGCCGCCCAGGCACTGGCCGCGCACGGCAACCAGAACGGGCACCCGAAAGCCCGCCAGGGCGAGGATCAGCGCGTGCAGGCTGGCCAGCATGCCTGCGCAGCGGTCGGCCAGGTGCTCCTCGACGCTGGCGCCGAAGCTGAAATGCGGGCCTTCGGCATCGAGCAGCACGCCGCGCAGCGCGATGTTGCCGCGCTGGGCGTCGAGCGCCGCCTGCAGGGCGCCGATCATCTCGGCGTCACAGATGTTGGCCTTGGGCCGCGCCAGCGTCAGGCGCAGCAGCGCGCCCTCACGCTCGAGCGCTGCCTTCAGCGAGCCGGTGGCGGCCGAGTCAGCCATTCTTCTTCGCCTTGGGCTGGATTTCGTCGTGCAGGCTGCCGACCCAGCTCTGGCCGGCGGCGAGCTTCTGGCGCAGCAGCACGAAGTCGACTTCGCGGTCGTCCTTGGAGCCTTCGTTGAAGGCGGTGAAGCCCGAGCGCGCCTCCGTCATCATGTTCAGCGCCAGCCAGGCACGCGCGTTTTCCTTGTTGCGGTTCCAGATATCGAGCTTGGGCTTGCGCAGTTCCTCGATGGTCTTGGTCGTGCAGTCGGGGAAGGTCAGCAGCATCTTGGCGCACAGCTCCTCGACCTTGGCGTCGAGCAGCGAGAGGTCGACCGTGCCGCGCTTGAGCAGCGCCTTGCCTTCTTCGAGCGCGGCGCCGGTCTTGCTCTCGCCGTAGACGTTGCGGCCGAACTCGTCGACCATGCGCTGCGTCTCGATGGTGGGGTTGGCGACGAACTTGCCGTCCACCTTGAGCGCCGGAACGATCTCGGTGAGCACGCCCATCTGGTAGGCCTTGTGCGCGCTGAAGGGCTCGCACAGCACGCAGGCGGCCATGGCGCGCTCGGCGCCCACGATCACCGGCAGGAAGTCGGTTGCGCCGCCGATCGGCGCCGAGCCGTGCTTGGGACCGGCCTGGCCGTAGCGCGCGAGGTCGCTCGAGACCGAGAAGTCGCAGGCCATGCCGATCTCCTGGCCGCCGCCGATGCGCATGCCGTTGACGCGGCAGATGACGGGCTTGTCGCAGGCCAGGATGGCGCTCACCATGTCGTTGAACAGCCGCATGTACTGGCGGTACTCCTGCGGGTGACCGGCGTAGTACTCGGCGTACTCCTTGGTGTTGCCGCCGGTGCAGAAGGCCTTGTCGCCGGCGCCCGTGAAGACCACGCAGTTGACCGAACGGTCGTTGCTGGCCGCGCGGAAGGCCAGGATCACACCCTTGACCATGTCCGTCGTGTAGCTGTTGAACTGGGTCGGGTTGTCCAGCGTGATCCAGACGTTGTAGAGGCCCTCGGCCACGCGGCCGTCGGGACGCTTGGCCGGACGCTTCTCGTAGCGCACGCCGGGCTTGCTGAAGTCCTCGAACAGGTCGTGGTTCTTGAATTCGCGGGTCATGGGATTTCCTCGGGTCGGGTTCGAAAGGGAGGGATGGGCCTCAGGGGACCATCACGGCGCGGCGGGTGATCTCGCGCTGGTGCACGGCGTCAAAGACGCGGTTGATCTCCGCCAGCGGGTGAGTCTCGACAAAAGCGGCGAGTTTGACCTTGCCGTCCAGCACCAGATCCAGTGCCCCCGGATACAGCTCGGGCGGGCAGCCCCAGTTGCCGATCGCGCGCGCGTCGAAAGCCATCAGGTTGGACAGGCGCAACTCGACCTTGTCCATGGTGAAGCCCACCACCGCCAGTGTGGCGCCATGCACGAGCAGGCCGAAGGCTGTCGTCTGCCCGGGCGCCGTGCCCGAGCACTCGAAGATCTTCCACTCGGTGCGGCGCAGCCCGCGCTGGGCCGCGAAGTCGTTGATCGCCTTCTTCAGTGCCTTGGCGTCGAGTTCGCGCGCATTCAGCGCCAGCGCAGCGCCGCCGTCCTTGACCGCGGCATCCAGCTTGCGCGCGTCGACGTCGATCGCCACCACTTCAGCCCCGAAGGCGCGTGCGACCTGCACGCAGTAGCCGCCCACGCCGCCGACACCATTGACGATGGCCAGGTCGCCGGGCTGCACGCCGGCGCGCTGTACCGCCTGGTAGGGCGTGGTGAGCGCGTCGGCGACGATGGACACCTGCGCCAGGGTGAGCCCGGCCTTGGCCAGGCGGCCTTCGTCGACCGGGCACAGGCCGCGCGCAGGCACGACGATGTGGGTGCCGAAACCGCCCTGGATGTCGTTGCCCGGCATCTTCTGGTTGCGGCAGATGGTGGCCAGGCCGCGTTGGCAGAGGTCGCACTCGCCGCAGGGCAGCACGGCCGGCACGATGACGGCGCGGTGCAGCCAGGATTCGGCGCCTGCGCCCGCAGCCACCACCCGGCCGCTGATCTCATGGCCCAGCGCCAGCGGCAGAGCCTGATTGGTGCGCACGCCGTCGTAGTAGTAGCCAAGGTCGGTATGGCAGACGCCGCAGCCCGCGATCGCCACGACCACCTCGCCGGCACCGGCATGCGCGATGAAATCGACGCACTCGAGCGGCGCCCCGGGGGCGGTGAACATCCAGCGCTGGGCAGTGATCGACATCGACAGGCTTCCTTTGCTTGCCCGGCGGCACGGGTCGGCTGACCGTGCCGCTGAAGGCCCTGTGCGGCGCAGACGCCGCCTTGACAGATCGCTCGAGGGTTATTACGGTATTGCAGTACTGCTTTACCCGTTTGCAGCGATTCTGAGGTGTTTTTGCTGCTACCGTTTGCGCTACATCAGATGCGCGCCGGGCCGTCACGGGTTCACTTGCAGCCATCGAACCGGAGGAGCTTCAATGCCCCTGACACGCCCGCAGTCCAAACCTTCCAGACGCAGTTTTTCCCTGGCCATTGCCGGCAGCGGCGGTGCCGGCGTGATGACCGCGGGCACCATGCTGCTCGACGCCGCCGCCCGCGCCGGCCTCTACGGCATGATGGTCCGCACCAGCGGCCCACAGATCCGCGGCGGTGAGGCCGCCGCGCTGTTGCGGATCTCGGCGCAACCGGTGACCGGACTGGACGATCGCTTCGACGCCCTGCTGGCCGTCGACTGGCAGAACCTGAACCGCTTCGGCGACGAGATCCCGATCGACGCCGGCAGCCTGCTGATCGGCGACACCGATGCCGGCGAGGCCCCCGAGGCGCTGCTGCAGACCGGCGCACGCCTGGTTGCCGTGCCGATGAAGAAGGCAGCCAAGGGTGCTGGTGGCGGCTGGATCAACATGATCGTGCTGGGCATGGCCGGCACGCTGGTGGGCGTTCCCGCAGCGGCGCTCGAGGACGCCCTGCGCGCAAGCTGGAAGCGCGGCGCGGAGTCGCTGGCGGCCAACCTGGCTACCTTGCAGCAAGGCATCGCTCTGGCCAACGGCATCGAGGGCCCGCGCCCGCAGCCGCTGCAGGTCGACCCGAACGGCAGTGGCGCCGGTCGCTGGCTGCTCTCGGGCAACGAGGGGGCCGGTTGCGGCGCCCTGCGCGGGGGCGTGCGCTTCGTGGCCGCCTACCCGATCACGCCGGCCACCGAGCTGCTGGAGTGGATGTCGCCCGCGCTCACGCGGCTGGGCGGCAGCCTGCTGCAGGCCGAGGACGAACTCGCGTCGATCAACATGATCATCGGCGCCTCTTACGGCGGCGTGCCCTCGCTGACGGCCACTGCCGGTCCGGGGCTGGCCCTGATGACCGAGGCGCTGGGTCTGGCCGTGGCCTCCGAAGTGCCCATCGTCGTCGTCAACGTGATGCGCGGCGGGCCGTCCACGGGCATCCCGGCCAAGAGCGAGCAGAGCGATCTCTCCTTCGCTGTCGACGGGCTGCCCGGCGACGCACCGCGCCTGGTGCTGGCGCCCAACAGCATCGCCGACTGCCTGGCCACGGCCGAGTGGTCGGTCCAGCTCGCCGAGACCCTGCAAGCCCCGGCAATCCTGTTGTCGGACCAGTTCATGGGCCAGTCGCGCAGCGTGATCGACCCGCCGACCCAGGCGCCTGCACCGGTCAAGCGCCTGGTGGCTGAAGCCCATACCCCCGACTACCTGCGCTACCGCGACACGCCATCGGGCATCTCGCCGATGGCCATTCCCGGCACACCCGGTGTCACCTACACCGCCGACGGCCTGGAGCACACCGAGCGCGGCATCCCGAGCAGCCAGGCGCGCGACCACATCAAGCAGCTCGACAAGCGCCTGCGCAAGCTGATGCAGCACGACTACGGGGCGCGCTGGGCCGACATCGAGGGTGACGCCGATCTGGCCATCGTCACCTTCGGATCGACGACAGGCGCGGTGCGTGAAGCCATCGAGCGTGCCGCCGAACAGGGCACGCAGCTGCGGATGGTGTCGATCCGCCTGCTGGCGCCGCTCAAGCCCGAACTGCTGGACCAGGCCCTCGCCGGTGTGCGGCAGGTGTTGGTGGTGGAGCAGAATCACGGCGGCCAGCTGTTGCGCTACCTGCGCAGCCGCTGCGACCTCCCCGGCCGTCCCTCGGGCCTGCACCGGCCCGGGCCGCTGCCGCTGCGTCCAGGCGAACTGACGCGCGCCTTCATCGATTGGGCCGCCGCCCAGACCCGCACCGGAGTGACCGCATGAACGACATGACCGAAGCCGCCAAGCTCACGGCGTCTGATTTCAAGTCCGATTACAAGCCTGTCTGGTGCCCCGGCTGCGGTGACTTCTCCGTCCTCGGCGCCATCACCCGGGCGCTGGCCATCATCGGCCGGCCGCCGCACGAGGTGGCGGTGGTCTCGGGCATCGGCTGCAGCTCGCGCATTCCCGCCTATACCACCTGCTACGGCTTTCACGGCGTGCACGGCCGCGCCCTGGCGGCCGGGGCCGGCCTGAAGGCCGCGCGCCCGGACATGACGGTGCTGGTGACGGGTGGCGACGGCGACGGCTACTCGATCGGCGGCAACCACTTCATGCACGCCTGCCGGCGCAACATGGATCTGACCTACATCGTGATGGACAACCACGTGTACGGCATGACCAAGGGCCAGGCCTCGCCGACCACCGAGCCCGACTGGGACAACAAGCTGATGCCCGGCGGCACCGGCATCCGTTCCTTCCATCCGCTGGTGATCGCCCTGGCCGCAGGTGCCAACTTCGTCGCGCGCGGCTTTTCCGGCGACCCCAACGGCACGGCCGAGCTCATCGCACAGGCCATCCGCCACCCTGGCTTCTCGTTCGTCGAGATCCTCAGCCCCTGCGTCACCTTCCGCCCCGAGCAGCGCGCCTGGAAGGATCACATCCACACGGCCACCGTGCCCGAGACCGACGACCCCGCACGCGCCGCCCGTCGCCTGATGACCGACGACGGCTTCAACGTCGGCGTGTTGTACGCTGGCAGCCGTGCGCCCTATGCCAAGCACCCTGCACCCAGCGCCACGCTGGCGCAGATCGAACAGGAGTTTGCGTTGTGACCCGCCAGGCCAATCCCCGCGCCCAGCCCGCGCCCAAGACGCTGACCGAGCTCATGGGTCAAGCGCTCACGATGGAGCGTGAAGCCGTAGCCCGCTACAACGAGCTGGCCGACATGATGCAGACGCACAACAACCCGGAGGTGGCCGAGCTCTTCCGCAAGATGGCCGGCTACGAGCAGATCCACGTCAACCAGATCCTGGCCGACATGGGCTGGGCCGACGATGTCGTCGTGCCCCGCCATGGTGGCTTCTGGAGCACGCCCGAATCACCGGAAGTGGTGCCCATCGAGGAAATGCACTATCTGATGCATCCCTGGCACGCCCTGCAGCTGGCTCTGGCTGCCGAGCAGCGCGCCGAGGCCTTCTTCGCCGAACTGGCCGGCACGGCCACCAGCGAGGCCGTGCGCCAGGCCGCCGAGGAGATGCGCCAGGAAGAGGCGGAGCACGTCGCCCTGGTGCGCGAGTGGCTGGGCAAGGTCCCGCAGCCCGACGCCAACTGGGCCGATGATCCCGATCCGCCCCGCTACATGGACTGACACCCGGAGCCCCTACATGCAGACTCTCCTCCCCGAAGGCTGGAAGGCCCCGATCGGCTACGCCAACGGCATTGCCGCACCGGTCGGCGCACGCATCGTCTTCCTGGCCGGCCAGGTCGGCTGGAATGCCCAGCAGGTGTTCGAGAGCACGGAACTGGT
>JADZCL010000312.1 GCA_020851615.1 Rubrivivax sp. | reverse complement strand
CCGCTGAAGACGACGCGCGTGATGGTCAAGGACGAGGACGTCTGCCTGCACTGCGGCCTGTGCGCCGAGCGTTGCCCGACCGGCGCCTGGGACATGCAGAAGTTCCTGCTCCTCACCACCCGGGCCGGCCCCGCCTGCCGGGATGGCACCCCCAAGGACAAGCGCGTTGGAGTCAGCGCATGACCATCAACCGCATCGAGGCCGTCAACGACTTCGTCATCAAGTTCGCCAACGTCAACGGCTCGGGTTCGGCCTCGGCCAACGAACTCTTCGCCAAGGCGATCCTGCGCACCGGGGTGCCGGTGAGCCCGCGCAACATCTTCCCGAGCAACATCCAGGGCCTGCCGACCTGGTACGAGGTGCGTGTCAGCCAGGACGGCTGGCTGGGCCGGCGCGGCGGCGTGGACATGATGGTGGCGATGAATCCGCAGACCTGGGAGCGCGACGTCGCCGAGATCGAGCCTGGCGGCTACCTCTTCTACGACAGCACGCGGCCGCTGTCCGAGAGCGATCTGCGCCGCGACATCACGGTGATCGGCATGCCGGTGACCGCGATCTGCAACGCCACCTACGAAGACCCGCGCCAGCGCACGCTGTTCAAGAACATCATGGTGCTGGGGGCGCTCTCGGCGCTGATGGATCTCGATCCGGAGGTGATCCAGACGCTGCTGGCCGAGCAGTACAAGGGCAAGGAGCGGCTGCTCGAGAGCAATCTGCGTGCACTGCAGACCGGGCGTGGCTTTGCCAAGGACCATTTCCAGCGCCCCCGCCACCCCGGCATCGGGCTCAAGGTGCGGCGAGCGGACACCGTGGGCGAACGCATCTTCGTCGACGGCAACACCGCCGCCGCGCTGGGCTGCGTCTATGGCGGTGCGACCGTCTGCGCCTGGTATCCGCTCACCCCCAGCACCTCGGTGGCCGAGGCGTTCACGAGCTACTGCCGCACATACCGGCACGACCCGGACACCGGGCAGGCGCGCTACGCGATCGTGCAGGCCGAGGACGAGATTGCCGCCATCGGCATCGTCACTGGCGCGGGCTGGAACGGGGCGCGCGCCTTCACCGCCACCAGCGGCCCGGGCGTCAGCCTGATGACGGAGTTCATCGGCCTGGCCTACTTCGCCGAGATCCCGGTCACCATCATCAACGTGCAGCGAGGCGGGCCCAGCACCGGCATGCCCACGCGCACGCAGCAGGCCGACCTGCTCAGCAGCGCCTACGCCAGCCATGGCGACACCAAGCATGTGCTGCTGCTGCCGCAGGACCCGGCCGAATGCTTCGAGCACGCGGCCACGGCGCTCGACCTCGCCGACCGGCTGCAGACGCCGGTGTTCGTGATGACCGACCTCGACATCGGCATGAACCAGCGCCTGTGCCAGCCCTTCGCCTGGGACGATGCGCGCCGCCTTGATCGCGGCAAGGTCCTCAGCGCCGAGCAGCTCGAGGCCGGATTCGACTTCGGCCGCTACAAGGACGTCGACGGTGACGGCATCCCCTGGCGCACGCTGCCCGGCACGCATCCCAGCCGGGGCAGCTACTTCACGCGCGGCACCACGCGCAATGCCTACGCCATCTACAGCGAAGCCGGACCCGACTATCTCTACAACGTGCAGCGCCTGCTGCACAAGTTCGCCACAGCCGCGGAGCTCGTGCCGGCGCCCGAGCTCAAGCCCGCAGCGAAGATGACGCGCCTGGGCGTGCTCTACTTCGGCAGCACGACGCCGGCGATGGAGGAGTCGCTGGTCAAGCTGGCCGCGCAGGGCATCTTCCTGGATGCGCTGCGGCTCAAGGCCTTTCCCTTCCCGTCGTCGGTGGCCGACTTCATCGCCGCGCACGATCACGTCTTCGTCGTCGAGCAGAACCGCGACGCGCAGATGCGCACGCTGCTGGTCAACGAGCTCGAGATCGATCCGGCCCGCCTGGTGAAGGTGCTGCACTATGACGGCACGCCCATCACCGCCCGCTTCATCACCGAGGCCATCGTCGAGCACGTGCACGCGCTGGCCGTTGCGCCCCGCCGCGAACGGATGGCCCAATGACTTACATCGCCAAGCCCCGCCTGCACCACCCGTCGCTCACGCGCAACCGGGTCGGCTACACGCGGCGTGACTACGAAGGCAAGGTCAGCACGCTGTGCGCGGGCTGCGGCCACGACAGCATCAGCGCGGCCATCATTCAGGCCTGCTTCGAGCTGGACATCGAGCCGCACCGCGTGGCCAAGCTCTCGGGCATCGGCTGCAGCAGCAAGACGCCCGACTACTTCCTGGGCGCCAGCCACGGCTTCAACACCGTGCACGGCCGCATGCCCAGCGTCCTGACCGGCGCGGCGCTGGCCAACCGCGATCTGCTCTACCTGGGCGTGAGCGGCGACGGGGACTCGGCGTCGATCGGCCTGGGCCAGTTCGCGCACGCGCTGCGGCGCAGCGTGCGCATGGTCTACATCGTCGAGAACAACGGTGTCTACGGCCTCACCAAGGGGCAGTTCAGCGCCACCGCCGACCGCGGCAGCAAGAGCAAGAAGGGCGTCGAGAACACCGACAACCCGCTTGACCTGGTCAGCCTGGCGCTGCAGCTGGGTGCCACCTACATCGCCCGCGGCTTCTCGGGCGACAAGACACAGCTCGTGCCCCTCCTCAAGGGTGCGATCGGGCACGGCGGCGCGGCCTTCATCGATGTCGTCAGCCCCTGCGTGGCGTTCAACAACCATGCCGGCAGTACGCGCAGCTATGACCATGTGCGCGCGCACAACGAGGCCGTCGGCCGCATCGACTTCATCGACCTCGCCAAGGAGGTCGTCGCCGAGCCGGCTGCAGGCGACGTGCTCGAGCTGCCGCAGGCCGACGGCAGCGTGCTGCGCCTGCGCAAGCTGCACGCCGACTATGACCCGACCGACCGCCGCGCGGCGATGAACCTGGTGCACCAGCTGGCCGCAGCCGGCGAGATCGCCACGGGCCTGCTCTACGTCGACCCCGTACCGCATGACCTGCACGCCGCACTGAATACGGTGGCGGACCCGCTCAATGCGCTGCCCGACGCCCAGCTGTGCCCGGGCGCGCAGGTGCTGGCCCGCATCAACGCCGACTTGCGCTGAAGGGGCAGGCGGCGAGGGCATCATCGACGCTGCCCTGCACCAGGAGCCGCCGCCGTGAGCACCACCCGCACCGAGACCGATTCGCTGGGCCCCGTGGCCGTGCCGCAGGACCGCTACTGGGGCGCGCAGACGCAGCGCTCGATCGGCAACTTCCAGATCGGCGTCGACCGCTTCCGCTGGACCTTCCCGGTCATCGAGGCGCTGGCGATCCTGAAGAAGGCCGCCGCGCAGGCCAACACCGAACTCGGGCAATTGCCCCCGCGTCTGGGGGCTGCCATCGTGCAGGCGGCCCAGGAGGTGATCGCCGGGCGCTTTAGCGAGCACTTCCCGCTCGTCGTGTTTCAGACCGGATCGGGCACCCAGTCGAACATGAACGCCAACGAGGTGATCGCCAACCGCGCCAGCGAACTGCTGGGCGGCACGCTGGGCAGCAAGTCGCCGGTCCACCCCAACGACCACGTCAACTGCGGGCAGTCGTCCAACGACACCTTCCCGACGGCGATGCACATCGCCGTGGTCGCACAGCTGCAGACACACCTGTTCCCGCGCGTTGCGCAACTGCGCGACACCCTGGCGGCGCGGGCTGCGCAGTTCGCCGACGTCGTCAAGACCGGGCGCACCCATCTGCAGGATGCAACGCCCATCACGCTGGGGCAGGAGATCGGCGGCTGGGTCGCGCAGCTCGACTACGCGCTCACCGCGCTGCAGCGCACCCTGCCCGACCTCTACGATCTGGCCATCGGCGGCACCGCAGTGGGCACCGGCCTGAACGCGCATCCGCGGTTTGGCGAACTCTGCGCCCAGCACATCGCCGGCCACACCGGCATGCCGTTTCGCTCGGCGCCAAACAAATTCTTCGCGCTCTCCGCGCATGACGCACTGGTGGCCACGTCGGCGGGCCTGCGCACGCTCGCTGGCGCGCTGATGAAGATCGCCAACGACGTGCGCTGGCTGGCCAGCGGGCCGCGCTGCGGCATCGGTGAGCTGCACATCCCGGAGAACGAGCCGGGCTCGTCGATCATGCCCGGCAAGGTCAACCCGACCCAGTGCGAGGCGCTCACCATGGTCTGCGTGCAGGTGTTCGGCAACGACGCGGCAACCGCCTTGGCGGGCAGCCAGGGGAATTTCCAGCTCAACGTCTACAAGCCGGTGATCGCGCACAACGTGCTCGAGAGCATCGCCCTGCTGGGCGACGCCTGTGCCTCGTTCGAGCTGCATTGCGCGCGCGGCATCGAGCCTGACCGCGCCGTCATCGCGCGCCACCTGGCCAACAACCTGATGCTGGTGACCGCGCTCAATCGCCACATCGGCTACGACAACGCGGCCCGCATCGCCAAGACCGCGCAGCACGAGGGCACGACACTGCGCGCGGCTGCACTCGCGCTCGGGCTGGTGAGCGCTGCGGATTTCGATGCCTGGGTCGACCCGGCGCGGATGACACAGCCCTCTGAATGAGGGCGCTCAAGGGCGCAAGGCGCGTGCCTTGCGGCCGCCGGTGAGCTGGTACTCGATGCCGGCCTTGATCACGCCGCTCAGGCCCGGGGCGTGCTCGGAAAGGGCCAGCACCGCACGCCGGGCGAGGCGGGGGACGGGCTGTTCGCTGGTGAACAGGCTGACGATCGCGTTCGTCCCGGTCCACACGGGCAGCGTGTGCAGGCGGTGGCGGCGTTCGTAGGCGCGCAGCGGTGCCAGGTCGCCGATGTCGCCGCCGCGGCGCTGCACGAGGCCGAGTTCGCGTGCCAGCAGCTCGACGCCGTAGATGCCGAAGTTCCAGCCGTGTGCGGTGACCGGGTGCATCCCGACGGCGGCGTCGCCGATGAGCACGAGCCGCGGTGCGGCAAAGCGCTGCGCGTATACGCCCACCAGGGGGTAGTGGTGCCGCGGCCCCGCGGCCTGCATCAGGCCCAGGCGCCCTTCGGTCTGCTGCTGGATGCGCGCAGCGAACGAGGCGTCGGACAGTGCCAGCCATTCCTCGGCGCGCTCGCTGCCGACCGTCACCACCGCCGAGCAGACGCGGTCGTTGAGCGGCAGCATGGCCAGCGTGTTGCCGTAGCGGAAGCACTCCCAGGCCACGCCGGCGTTGTCGTGCTCGTGACGCACGCGCCCGACGACCACGCTGCGGCCGAAGTCGTGCATCGCCGCACCGATGCCCGCCAGGCGGCGGATCGACGAGAAGCGGCTGTCGGCGGCCACCAGCAGGCGGCCGGTGAACTGCCGGCCATCGTCCAGGCGCAGCTGTGCGCGCTGCGCGCTGCGCTCGATGCCGACCACGCGGGCCTGGGTGATCACCTGCACGCCGGCGCGTTCGTGTGCGGCCTGCCAGGCGGCGTGACGGATGCGGTGGTTGGGCACCAGCCAGCCCAGGGGCCCTTCGTCGGGCCCGCTGCGCTGGCCGAAGTGCAGCACCAACGGTGAGCCGCCGTCGATCACGTGCGCCTTGTTCAGCGGCGAGACGTCACTTTCGTCCAGATGCGCCCACAGCCCGAGCGCCGTCATCACCCGGCGCGTGCGGTGGGTGAGCGCGATCTCGCGCCCGTCTTCGGCCGGTTCCTGCAGCGCCGCCAGCGGCTGTTGCTCGAAGAGCGTGATGCGCAACCCGAGGTCGCCCAGGGCGGCCGCCAGGGCCAGCCCGGCGGGGCCCGCCCCGACGACCAGCACGTCGGCCGTCATCGACTCGTTGTCAGCCATGGGCTTGCTCCTGTCCCGTGCCCTTCGTGCACGTGCGCGCCGTCGTCAACGAAAGCGGTAGCGCTGCGGCGCCTTGCGCTTCACGAGCAGCCACAGTGCCACGGCGGCCAGCAGCGCGAACAGGGTGCCGCTCCAGTATTCATAGGGCAGGCCGAAGAGGCGCGGCTTGTCGGCGCAGGCGGCGGTGGCCATGAAGACCTCGGGCCAGCGCGCATCCAGGCCCGATGCGCCCATGATGCGGTCGGCCAGCGTCATCGCGCATGACTCCTGTTCGGCGGCGACCAGGTGCTGCCAGGTTGCGGCGGCCAGGCCCAGCGCCGCCGCCAGCAGCGAAAGCAGCGCGAAGAGCGGCTGCAGCAGCGCCGGCAGCAGCGCCCCGAGCAGCGCAACGAGGGCCAGCAGGCAGAAGATCGCGCGCTGCAGCACGCACCAGGGACAGGGTTGCAGGTCCCAGGCGTACTGGGTGAAGAGGGCCGCGCCGACGGCTGCAAGGCTTGCCAGTGCGATCGCCAGCAGCGCCAGGCGCCGGTTTGCGTTGTGACTCACTGCACCTCGGCGATGAGCTCGATTTCGACGCAGGCGCCGGTGGGGATCTGCGCCACGCCGAAGGCGCTGCGGGCGTGGGCGCCGACCGTGGGGCCGAAGACCTGCACCAGCAGCTCCGAGCAGCCGTTGGTCACCAGGTGCTGCTCGGTGAAGGTCGACACGCTGTTGACCAGACTCATCACCTTGACGATGCGCTTGACGCGCCCGAGGTCGCCGCCGACTGCGGCCGCCAGAGTCCCCATCAGCTCGATGGCGATGCTGCGTGCGGCCTGCTGGCCTTCGGCTGTGGTCATCGTCAGCCCGAGCTGGCCGACCCAGGGCTTGCCGTCGCGCCGCGCGATGTGTCCGGAGATGAACACCAGATCGCCCGTGCGCACGAAGGGCACGTAGGCGGCGGCCGGAGTGGCCAGCGGCGGCAACGCGATGCCGAGTTCCTGCAGGCGGGCGTGGACGGACATGTGGTTCTTCCTCGAAGTGGATCGGGGCGGATGCTAACGCGCGTCCCATTCAGCGCGCTGCACGCATGGCCAAGGCGGCGCAGCCGGAGCATGGTCAAATTTCGTGATCCACCTGCGCATGGACGCCGGCGGAAGAGGGAGGCCGTTCGGTGCAACGCGTGGTGACATGGGCGCTGGCCTGGCTGCTGGGCGTGTGGCTCCAGCTGCAACAGGCGCAGGTGTGGGGCCCGGGCACGCAGGCGTTGCTGGTGGCGGGTGGCGCCATCGGGCTGGTCATGCCGCGCGCCTGGCGGCGGCTGCCGCGGGCGGTGGGCACCGCGATGGGGGCGCTGGCCCTGGTGGCCCTGGCAGCGGGCAGCACCGCCTGGCGGGCCCAGCAAAGGCTGGCCGATACCTTGCCGGCGGCACTTGAGGGGCAGGACCTGCAGGTGGTGGGCGTGGTGGCTTCGCTGCCGCAGGCCAACCCGGCGGGTACGCGCTTCGTGTTCGAGGTCGAGGCGGCCAGCCTGCAGGACAAGCCGGTGCAGGTCCCGCAGCGGCTGTCGCTGGGCTGGTGGTACGACGACGCAGCGGCCGCTGCCGCTGCCGGCCCGCAGGATGTGCGCGCCGGTCAGCGCTGGCGCTTCACGGTGCGGCTGCGCCAGCCGCACGGGCTCGTCAATCCGCACGGCTTCGACTTCGAGCTGTGGCTGTTCGAGCAGGGCCTGCGCGCCGGCGGTTCGGTGCGTCCGCGTGCTGGCCCTGCGCCCGCGCTGCTGAGCCAGGCGGCGGGCTATCCGGTCGAGCGCACCCGCCAGGCCATCCGCGACCGCATCTTCGCCGCCGTGCCCGATGCGGCTGCGGCGGGGGTGCTGGCGGCGCTGGCGATCGGCGACCAGGGGGCGATTGATCGCAGCGCCTGGGAGGTGTTCCGCGTGACCGGCGTTGCGCATCTGATGTCGATCAGCGGGCTGCACGTGACGCTGTTCGCCTGGCTGGCGGCCGCAGGCATCGGCCGCCTGTGGCGGCTGTCGCCGCACCTGGTGCTGTGGCTGCCTGCGCCGCTGGCGGCGCGCTGGGGCGGGCTGGTGCTGGCGGGGGCCTACGCGACGCTGGCCGGCTTTGGCGTGCCAGCGCAGCGCACCGTGCTGATGATCGCCGTGGTCGTCGCCCTGCGCAGCGCAGGCTGGCACTGGCCGGGGCCGCTCGTGCTGCTGGCGGCTGCGCTGGCGGTGACGCTGCTCGATCCCTGGGCCTTGCTGCAACCCGGGTTCTGGCT
>JADZCL010000311.1 GCA_020851615.1 Rubrivivax sp. | reverse complement strand
CGCGGCGGCACCGTGCAGAGGCTTCTAGAATTCGTGTTTTCCGCGCCATGCAGCTTCCTTCCCCCGCGCCCGGCAAGCGCTATACCCTGCCCCGCCCGGTCGGTTCAGCCGACGCCCTGCTGTTGGCCCACCAGGCCGCTGCCGCCAAGGCACAGGGGCGCGTGCTCGCGGTGATCACGGCCGAGCCAGCCGACAGCGCCCGTCTGGCCGATGAACTGCCCTTCTTCGACCCCACGCTGCGCACGGCCGTCTTCCCCGACTGGGAGACGCTGCCCTACGACACCTTCAGCCCGCACCAGGACCTGGTCAGCGAGCGCCTGGCCACGCTCTGGCGCGTGCGCAATGCCGACGTCGACCTGCTGCTCCTGCCGGCCACCACGGCGCTGACGCGCCTGGCTCCGCCGGCTTTCATTGCCGGCACGACCTTCCACTTCAAGCACAAGCAGCCGCTGGATGAAGGCAAGCTCAAGGCCCAGCTCACGCTGGCGGGCTACCAGCACGTGAGCCAGGTTGTCTCGCCGGGCGAGTACGCGGTGCGCGGCGGCCTGATCGACCTCTTCCCGATGGGCAGCCCGGTGCCCTATCGGCTGGACCTGTTCGACGACGAGATCGACTCCATCCGCAGCTTCGATCCCGACACGCAGCGCAGCCTGTACCCGGTGCCCGAGGTGCGGCTGCTGCCCGGGCGCGAGTTCCCGCTCGACGAGGCGGCGCGTACGGCGTTTCGCGCCCGCTGGCGCGAGCGTGTCGAAGGCGACCCCACGCGCAGCCGCATCTACAAGGACATCCAGCAGGGCATCGCCAGCGGCGGTATCGAGTACTACCTGCCGTTGTTCTTCGACAGCACGGCCACCCTCTTCGACTACCTCGGCGACGCCGCACTGGTCGTCCTGCATGGCGAGGTCGACGCCGCGCTGCAGCGCTTCTGGAGCGACACGCGTGAGCGCCACCGCTTCCTGCAGCACGACCCCGAGCGGCCCTTGCTGCCGCCCGAGGCGATCTTCCTGCGGCCCGAGGAGTTCTTCACCTGCACGCAGCCGCTGGCCACGCTCGCGCTGCGCGGCAGCGACGCCCTGCCCTGGGCGCGCCCGCTGCCCGAGCTGGCCATCGATCGCGGGGCCACCGAGCCGCTGGCGGCCCTCGCCCGCCACCTGGAGTCGACACCGCACCGCGTCCTGCTCGTCGCCGAGAGCGAGGGCCGGCGCGAGAGCCTGCTCGAACTGCTGCGCGAGCACCGCATCACCGTGCCAAGCGCCGCCTCGCTGGCCGAGTTCCAGGCCGGCGCCGAGAAGGTCGCCATTGCGGTCGCGCCGCTGGCCGAGGGCTTTCACTGGCTCGAGACCGACGGCGACGGCGCGGGCATCTCGCTGCAGTTCGTCACCGAGACCGAGCTCTTTGCCACCACGCCGCAGGCGCGGCGGCGACGCAAGCAGGAGCAGGTCAGCGACGTCGACTCGCTGATCAAGGACCTGGCCGAACTGAAGGTCGGCGATCCGGTGGTGCACATCAACCACGGCATCGGCCGCTACCAGGGCCTGGTCGAGATCGACTCCGGCCAGGGCGCCAGCGAATTCCTGCATCTGGTCTACGCGGACAAGGCCGCGCTCTACGTGCCGGTGGCGCAGTTGCACCTGATCGGCCGCTACACGGGGGTCTCGCCCGACGAGGCGCCGCTGCACAAGCTGGGCAGCAACCAGTGGGAGAAGGCCCGCCGCAAGGCCGCCGAGCAGGTGCGCGACACCGCCGCCGAACTGCTGGACCTCTACGCCCGGCGCAGCGCACGCGCGGGCTTTGCGCACCGCTACAGCCCGCACGACTACGAAGCCTTTGCCGCCAGCTTCGGCTTCGAGGAAACGGCCGACCAGCACGCGGCCATCCATGCCGTGATCCAGGACCTGATCAGCCCCCGGCCGATGGACCGCCTGGTCTGCGGCGACGTCGGTTTTGGCAAGACCGAGGTCGCCCTGCGCGCGGCCTTCGTGGCCGTGCTCGGCGGCCATCAGGTGGCCATGCTGGCGCCGACCACGCTGCTGGCCGAACAGCACTTCCAGACGCTGGTCGACCGCTTCGGCAAGTGGCCGGTGAAGATCGCCGAGCTCTCGCGCTTTCGCAGCGCCAAGGAGGTCAAGGCTGCACTTCAGGGCATTGCCGACGGCAGCGTCGACATCGTCGTGGGCACGCACAAGCTGCTCTCGCCGGAGGTGAAGTTCAAGCGCCTGGGCCTGCTCGTGATCGACGAGGAGCACCGCTTCGGCGTGCGCCACAAGGAGGCGATGAAGGCCTTGCGGGCCGAGGTCGACGTGCTCACGCTCACGGCCACACCCATCCCGCGCACGCTGGGCATGGCGCTCGAGGGCCTGCGCGACCTGTCGGTGATCGCCACCGCGCCGCAGCGGCGCCTGGCCATCAAGACCTTCGTTCGCAACGAGGGCAGCGGCGTCATCCGCGAGGCCGTGCTGCGCGAGTTGAAGCGGGGCGGCCAGGTCTACTTCCTCCACAACGAGGTCGAGACCATCAGCCACCGCGCCCAGCGCCTGGCCGAGCTGCTGCCCGAGGCGCGCATCGCCATCGCGCACGGGCAGATGCCCGAGCGCCAGCTCGAGGCGGTGATGCGCGACTTCGTCGCCCAGCGCTTCAACGTGCTGCTGTGCTCGACCATCATCGAGACCGGCATCGACGTGCCCAGCGCCAACACCATCGTCATCACGCGCGCCGACAAGTTCGGCCTGGCCCAGCTGCACCAGTTGCGCGGGCGCGTGGGCCGCAGCCACCACCAGGCCTACGCCTACCTGCTGGTGCCCGACGTGCAAGGCCTGTCCAAGCCCGCCGGCCAGCGCCTGCAGGCGATCCAGGACATGGAGGAACTGGGCAGCGGCTTCTACCTGGCCATGCACGACCTCGAGATCCGCGGTGCCGGCGAGGTGCTGGGCGAGAACCAGTCCGGCAACATGATGGAGGTCGGCTTCCAGCTCTACAACGACATGCTGGCCGAGGCCGTGAGGAGCCTGCGCGCCGGGCGCGAGCCCGACCTGCTCTCGCCCCTGGGCAGCCTGTTCGGCGGCAGCACCGAGGTCAACCTGCACACCCCGGCCCTGCTGCCCAGCGCCTACTGCGGCGACGTGCATGCGCGGCTGAGCCTGTACAAGCGCCTGGCCGGCGCGGACAGCAGCGCCGCCCTCGACCGCCTGCTCGAGGAGGTCACCGACCGCTTCGGCAAGCTGCCCCCGCAGGGGCAGGCGCTGTTCGACACCCACCGCCTGCGCGTGCAGGCCAGGCCCTACGGCGTGCAGAAGATCGACGCCGGCCCGCGGCTGATGGGCATCACCTTCCGCCCCAACCCGCCGGTGGATGCGCAGCGCATCATCGCGCTCGTGCAGAAGAACCGCTCGGTCAAGCTCGCCGGCAACGACCGCCTGCGCATCGAGCGCGAGTTCGCGGCCGCCTCCGACCGCGTGCAGTACATCCGCGACGTGCTGCGCGCGCTGGGCCCGCCGCTGGCGCAAGACCCGGCGCCGGACGCGGCTTGACCGCGCCGCTCCAGAATCGGCATGACCAGCGGCCGTGGGGCCGGTTTCGACAGGACAGGCAATGACTGCAACGACAGACAACCCGCAGACCGTGCGCGTGGCCGTGGTGCAGGCCGGCGCGGTGCAGTTCGACCGCGACGCGGGCACCGCCAAGGCCGTGCGGCTGATCGGCGAGGCCGCGCAGACCGGCGCCCGGGTGGTGGTGTTCCCCGAGGCCTTCATCGGCGGCTACCCCAAGGGCCTGGACTTCGGGCTCGTGGTCGGCGCGCGCGACCCGCAGGGGCGCGAGGAGTTCCGCCTCTATCACGAAGCGGCCATCGAGGTCCCCGGGCCGCAGGTCGCGCAGCTCGCCGCAGCGGCCGGCGAGCACCGCGTGCAGGTCGTCATCGGCGTCATCGAGCGCGAGGGCGGCACCTGCTACTGCACGGTGCTCTTCCTCGGCCCCGACGGCACGCTGCAGGGCAAGCACCGCAAGCTCATGCCCACCGCGCTGGAGCGCATGATCTGGGGCTTTGGCGACGGCTCCACGCTGACCACGGTCGACAGCCCCTTCGGTCCCATCGGCTCGGTGATCTGCTGGGAGAACTACATGCCCATGCTGCGCATGGCGATGTACGCCAAGGGCGTGACGCTGTACTGCGCACCGACGGCCGATGACCGCGACACCTGGCTGCCGTCGATGCAGCACGTCGCGCTCGAGGGGCGCTGCTTCGTCCTCAGCGCCTGCCAGTTCGTGCGCCGCGGCGACTT
>JADZCL010000310.1 GCA_020851615.1 Rubrivivax sp. | reverse complement strand
GCTGCCGGCGTGGCCGCCGGCGGCGGCGTGACCAGCCAGCGCAGCAGCGGCGCGCCCCAGGGCTGGGTGGCCAGCCGCACCTTGATGCGCTGGCGCGTGGCCTGCGCCAGCGGCAGCGCGCGCACCGCGCGGCGCGCCAGCCCGCCTCGGTTGGCGGCGGCGCGGCGCAGTTCGCGCAACGGCGCCGTCACGCGCCAGGACAGCGTGTGCGTCATCGCGTGCAGTAGCTGCGCCAGGCGCTGGCGCTCCTGGTCGGCCGCCTGCATCTGCGCGGCGAGCCCCTGCTCGCGCACCTGGGCCTGGGCCTGCCGGCCGCGCCGCAGCGCTTGGACGCGCGCCAGCCGCCGCTGCAGTGCCGCCCGGGCCAGCCCGGCCGCAGCCAGCTCATCCTGCAGCTTGTGTTGTGCCGCTTCAACCTGCGCCGCGGCGGCCTGGGCCTGTTCGGCCGCATGGATCGCTTCCCGGGCGCGGCTTCGTGCCAGCTCGGCCGCGCGGCTTGCGTCGCGGGCGCGGCCTCGTGCCAGCTCGGCCTGGGTCAGCAGGGCCTCCAGCGTGCCGTCGTCCAACGCCGGCCGCCACTTGCGGTAGAAGGCCAGACGCGCCCGGTGGGTAGTGGCCTCGTCGCGCTGGGCACTGAGGCCCGAATGCCCGATCAACCGGTAGCTGGCACTGGCCCCGGGCACATGCAGGAACGCGTTCGTGCGCGCCAGGCGGAACCAGAAGTCCCAGTCCTCGTAGACCGTCATCGCTTCGTCGAAGCGCTGCTGTGGCCCCAGCAGTCGGCGCGCGAACAGCACGGCATGGATCGGCAGGTAGTTGGCCAGCCAGAAGCGCAGGCCATCGAAGGGTTCGTCCATCACCACCTGCAGCGCACCGTCGGCGCCCAGTACGCGCACGCCGGTGTAGGCCACCGCATGGTCCGGCGCCTGCGCCAGCGCGTCGCGCAGACGCTGCACGTGGTCGGCGTCGATCAGGTCGTCGTCGTCCAGGAACATCAGCCATTCACCACGGGCATGGTCCAGTGCCAGGTTGGCGGCAGCCGCGCGGGCCAGCGGCCGCCCCGGCTCGGCAAGGCGCAGCGCGAAGCGGCCGCAGTGTGTGCCCAGCGGGCGGTGCGGCTGGCCCGATGCGTTGACCACCACCACCTCGATGGCCTCGTAGCGCTGCTGTGCCACGGCTGCCAGCGCCTCGGCCAGCGAGTCGCGGTTCATGCTGCGGATCAGCACGCTCACCAGCGGTGGCGAGGGGTCCGCCGCGGGTGCCGACGCCAGGGTAGCGGCCGGGTCGGGTGGACGCGCTGTCGGATCGGATGGGTTCATGCCGTGGTCCTGCCGCGCCGGCAACCAGGCGGGTTACCGGCGCGTGGCGCGGGGCGCTGGCCCGCGAGCGTTGGGGTGGCGTGCAAAACTGCGAATCCTACCGTGCCTCAGTACCCGGCCTATGGCTCCATCGTCGCCGCCGGACCCAACGCCTGCGTGCTGCACTGCCGTGCCGACACCGCACCCGTGCGTGCCGGTGAGCTGGTGTTGATCGACGCCGGCTGCGAGCTCGATGGCTATGCGTCGGACATCACGCGGACCTTTCTGGCCGACTGGCGCTTTGCCGGGCAGCAGCGCGCGCTCTACGAGCTGGTGCTGGCCAGCAAGAAGGCGGCAATAGCCGCCACGCGCGCCGGCATGGTGCTGACCATAGAGCCCGGCATTCACGTGCGCCCGGCGCCCGGCGTGCCCGAGCAGTTCCACCACATCGGCATACGCATAGAGGACGACGCCATCGTGACGGACGCGGGCTGTGGGCTGATGACGCGCGGCGTGCCGGTCGAGCCGGATGAAATCGAAGCTCTGATGCGCGTCTGACTCAGAAAGAAGCCCAAGCCCTGCCCTATGGCCATCACCACCAGCGTGGAGGACGTCGAAGCCGGCTCGGCCCAGGTGGCCCAGGCCGGGCACGGCATGGCGCAAATCGTCAGCGCCGTGAAGCGCGTGAGCGAGCTGATCGACGAGAGCACGGCCAGCCGCAGTGAGCAGCGCGACGGCATCAACCAGGTCAACCAGGCCGTGCGCCATCTCGACCAAATGACGCAGCAGAACGCGGCCCTGGTGGAGCAAGCCAGCGCCGCGGCCGCCTCGATGAGCGAGCAGGTCCCCGCTTCTGACACCATGGGCGCGGGGCGTGCGGTGAGCACACCCGCGCGCCCGCTGCATGCACGGGCCCGATGGCGCGGGCGCAGTCAGTGCTAGCGTCGCGGCCCAGTCAGCGCCTCGCGCATGAAGGCCGTGAAACGCGGATCGTCGGCGTAGGCGACGTTGATGCGCAGAGCCGGTGCCGAGGGGGCTCGCTCGGGCAAGAAGACGTGGCCGGGGGCGAGGAAGATGCCGCGGGCGGCGGCGTCTCGTGCGAGCTGGCGCTCGTCCACGCCGGCAGGCAGCTTGGCCCACAGGTAGTAGGCGCCGCCCGGATCGGCCAGCACCTTCAGGCCCAGGGCCGCAAGCGTGTCGAGTGCGGGCACGGTGGCGGCCTCCAGGCGCGTGCGCAGCCGGCGCAGGTGGCGCCGGTACTGCCCGCCCACGATGAGCTGGTGCACGAGGCGCTCCACGTAGTCGCTGGTGCTGACGAGCGTGACCATCTTGAGGTCGCACAGTGTCTGGGTCACGGCGGGCGAGGCGGCCACATAGCCCACGCGCAGGCTCGCCGACAAGGTTTTGGAGAAGCTGCTGACATAGATCACGCGCTCGAGCTGGTCGAGCGCGGCCAGCCGCGCGGCGCTGGCCGGCAGCAGGTCGGCGAAGGGATCGTCCTCGACGACCAGGAAGTCCTGCCGCTGCGCCACCTGCAGCAGCCGGTGCGCGGCGGGTAGGGTGATGGCGCCGCCCATCGGGTTGTGGCCCAGCGACTGGGTAAAGAAGGCCTTGGGACGGTGGGCGGCGGCCTTGGCCTCGAGGTCGTTGAGGTCGGGGCCATCGCCGCGGCGCTGCACGCCCACAAGATTGGCCTTGGCCAGGCGCAGCTTGCCGAAAAGTGGGTAGTAGCCGGGGCTGTCGACCAGCACGGTGTCGCCGGGCGCGATGAGGTGGCGCACCACGAGGTCGAGCGCGTGGTTGGCGCCATGCGTGAGCAGCACCTGGTCCATGCCCACGTGGATCGAACGTTCGGCCATGACCAGCGCGATGCGCTCGCGCAGCGGCGCAAACCCCCAGGGGCTGCCGTAGCCGTGCTCGACTGCGCCGTACAGCGGCGAGCGCGGGTGACGCAGGTATTGGCCGAGCTCCGAGCCCTCCATCCACGAGGCAGGCGGGCGGCCATCACCCACACGCACCTCGTAGCGCTGCTCCAGCTGCTCGCGCAGCAGCGACACACCATCGACCGCCTCGGCCACGTGCTCGGGGGTTTCGTGCCCGCGCGCGCGCGGCACGCTGCGCACAAAGTAGCCCGAGCCACGGCGCGCCTCGGCATAGCCCAGCGCCACCAAGCGGTCGTAAGCCTCGACCATGGTGTTGCGCGACACACCCTCTTCGAGCGCGCCTTCGCGGATCGAGCGCAGGCGCGCGCCCGGCGCCAGCAGCCCCTTGTCGACCATCGCGACCAGGCGCTCGACCAGGGCGCCCACACGGGTCGTGGCCGAGGAAGAACGGGGTGTGGTCGTCATGCGGGCGGCAACTGTTCCGTGGATGCAATGGGTACAGTTAGACCAATTGCCTGAGAACTGTATCTTGTATTCATTGAACTGTATCTATAACCTGCCACGGCGTCACCGGTCGCGCCCACGCGGCCGAGACGGCCCGGTCGCCTCGGCGCCCGCGACCCTGCTCACACCGACGAACCCCGGAGACAAGCGATGAATTCCTCGAAGATGCAACGCCGCGGCCTGATCCGCGGTGCCCTGGCCGGCGCGGCCGCCGTGGCCGCGGCGGCACCGCAGATCGCCCGCGCACAAAGTCCGTCCGTGACCTGGCGCATGCAGGCGTTGTGGGACGGCGGCACCACGCCGCAAAAGTACGAGGAGAAGTTCGTCGCCCGCGTGGCCGAGCTCACCGGCGGGCGCTTCAAGATCAATCTCTTCTCGGCTGGCCAGATCGTGCCCGCGGCGCAGGCCTTCGACGCCGTGCGCGGCGGCGCCTTCGAGTTGATGAAGACTTTTGACGGCTACGAAGCCGGCAAGATCCCTGCCTTTGCCTTCACCAGCACCATCCCCTTCGGCTTCCCCGAGAGCGACCAGTACGAAGCCTGGTTCTACGAGCGCGGTGGTCTGGAACTGGCACGCCAGGCCTATGGCGCCGCGGGCCTGCACTACATCGCCCCCTCGGTCTACGGCCAGGAGCCCCTGCACTCGAAGGTGCCGGTGCGCAAGATCGCCGATCTGGCGGGCAAGAAGGGCCGCTTCGTCGGCCTTGCCTCCTCGGTGATGGGCGCCTTCGGCGTCTCGGTGACGCCACTGCCCACCGGCGAAGTGTACTCGGCGCTGGACAAGGGCGTGATCGACTTCGCGGACCGCGGTGACCTCACCGCCAACTTCGAGGCCGGTCTGGCCGAGGTGGCCAAGTACGTGGTGCTGCCAGGCGTACACCAGCCCACCACCGCCACCTCCTATGTCGCCAATCGTGGCGCCTACGAGAAGCTGCCGGCCGACTTCAAGGCGGCGCTGGCCGTGGCCGCGCGCGAGGTGTCGGCGGCGCTGCGCCAGCACATCCTGGTGGCCGACGTGACGGTGCTGGCCAAGTACCGCGCCAAGGGCTGCGAAATCATCCATTTCGACGCGGCCGATGTGGCCGCCGCGCGCCCGAAGGCGATGGCCGCCTGGCGCACCGCCACCAAGGGCGACGCGCTGGCCACCAAGATCCTGGACAGCCAGGTGGCCTTCATGAAGGACCTGGGCCTGCTCGCCTGAGCCGGCGCCGTCCCGCGTCCCGCCGCCGCGCTGCGCCGCGTGCGGCGGGCTTCTTGTCCGTTCGACCTTCTTGCGAGGGGGATGCCGCGTGTCCCGCTGGCTCATCTCGATGGCTGCGGCCATCACGCACGTCAACCGTGCGATCTTCCAACTCACCTTGTGGCTCATGGCGGTGGTCGTGCCCGTCATGCTCTACGAGGTTATCGCCCGCTATGTCTTCAATGCCCCCACCGTGTGGGCGATGGAGCTGGCGGTGCTGCTGTTCGGCCCCTACTTCCTGCTCGGCGGCCCCTACCTGCTGCACCTGCGCGGCCACGTGGCGCTGGACGTGCTGCGCCAGCGCCTGAGTGCCCGCTGGAACCGTCGCCTGGACCTGATCAACTATCCGGTGATCGTCGCCTTCTGCGCGATCTTGCTGTACTTCAGCGCGCCGGCTGCCTGGAGCGCCTACCAGTACGGCGAAACCAGCTTCTCGGCCTGGAACCCGCCGATCTGGCCGGCCAAGGCCGCCGTGCCCATCGCGCTGGTGCTGATGCTGCTGCAGGCGCTGGCCGATTTCGTCGTGCTGCTGCTCGCCCCTGAGACCCTGCCCGCCGCCGCGCACGAGGTGCTGGAATGAGTTCGACCGCCATCCTCGTCCTGATGTTCGGCGGCCTCACGCTGTTCATGCTCAGCGGCCTGCCCATTGCCTTCGTGCTGGGTGGCCTGTCGCTGCTGTTCACGGTCACGCTGTGGAACGAAAGCGCCGTCGTGGTGCTGGTGCTGCAGATCTTCGACACCATGAAGTCGGAGGCGCTGCTGGCGGTGCCGCTGTTCATCCTCATGGCCTGCATCCTGCAGCGCTCGGGCGTGATCGAGCAGCTGTACCGCGCCATGGAGCTGTGGTTCGGCCGGCTGCGCGGTGGGCTGGCCATCGGCACGGTGGTGATCTGCGTGGTGATGGCGGCCATGACCGGCGTCGTCGGCGCGGCTGTCACGGCCATGGGCATCCTGGCCCTGCCCGAGATGCTCAAGCGCGGCTACAAGCCCGAGCTGGCGCTGGGCACCATCTGCGCCTCGGGCACGCTGGGCATCCTCATCCCGCCGTCGGTGCTGACCATCGTCTACGCGGTGACGGCGCAGATCTCCATCGGCCAGATGCTCATCGCCGGCATCGTGCCGGGGCTGATCCTCGCCGGGCTGTACATCCTCTATATCCTGGTGGTGGGCTGGGTGCGTCCCGAATGGGTGCCGCTGGACCGCAGCAGCACCCAGGTGCCGCTGCGCGACAAGCTGGTGGCGCTGAAGGCGCTGGTGATGCCTTCGCTGCTGATCGTGCTCATCCTGGGCTCGATCTTCTTCGGCATCGCCACGCCGACTGAATCGGCCGCGGTGGGCGTGGCCGGCGCGCTGGTGCCCGCGCTGCTGGCGCGCAAGGTCAACGTGGCCATGCTGCGCGAGGTGGGCACCGACGCGCTCAAGGCGACCTCGATGATTCTGTGGATCACCATCGGCGCCAAGGCCTATGTGGCGATCTTCACCGGCCTGGGCGGGGCCGACGCGTTGCTGGACTTCATCCGCGGGCTGGACGTGAACCGCTGGATGATCCTCGCGGCCATGATGCTGCTGCTGGTGTTTCTCGGCACCGTACTTGACGAGATCGGCATCATCTTGCTCACCGTACCGGTGTTCCTGCCGATCGTGCGCTCGCTCGGATTCGACGAACTGTGGTTCGGCGTGCTCTACGCCATCACCATCCAGATGGGCTTTATCAGCCCGCCCTTCGGCTACACGCTGTTCTACATCAAGGGCACCCTGCCCCCGCAGCTGGGCATGGCCCAGGTGTACCGCGGCATCGTGCCCTTCTTCGTGCTGCAGGTGATCGGCCTGCTGGTGTGCGCCGCGCTGCCCGACCTCATCACCTATCTGCCGCGCCTGATGACGGCGCGCTGATCCCACCTCTTTCTGCGAGACCCTTATGAGCACTTCCGCACGCAGCAGCCGCATCGGCGGCTTCCACAAGCAACCGGTGGCCGAGCGCATCCGCCTGGCCGCCGAGTTCGCGGGCCTGGACGCTGGCGAACAGCAGCACCTGGCCAACACCGGCAACCTGGGCACCGAGCTGGCCGATCACCTGATCGAGAACCTGATCGGCACCATGAACATCCCGCTGGGGGTGGCCACCAACATGCGC
>JADZCL010000309.1 GCA_020851615.1 Rubrivivax sp. | reverse complement strand
TCCGGATAGGCCTCGACGACCTGGACCACGCGCTTGATCTCCCGCTCGAGCGCCTCGCCGACGTCGGCCGAATTGTCGAAGCCCATCACGCATGAGCCCATGCGGTCGATCAGCCGCCGCGCCGGGTGGTCCGTGGTGGCGAAGAAGTCGGGCTCGGAGACCGCCACCCGCAGCACCGGCATCTGCAGCCGCGCAAACCATACCCGCACCGAGGCCGGGATGCGGTCCTCGGTCAGGATGCTCTGGAACAGCAGCGCGACGATCTCGATCGTCGCCCGCTCCTCGGGCGTGGCGGCAACTCGCTTGAGGACCTGCTTGCGCTGGTGCAGCTCCTCCAGCATGGCCGGCGTCGTGACCTGCATCGCCCGCTGCGTCGTCGCCGAGAAGCGCCGCCGCAAGCCGGCCTGTGCGGTGTCGATCGCCTGCGCCAGCGCCGGCGACAGGGCCGGCGCCGCGGCACTGCTGCGCCCGCCACCGAAGCCCGGCAGGTGGCGGGCGACCAGGCGGTTCAGGCGCAGCAGCACGGCTTCGGCATGCTCGCCGCCGCGCGGCAGCTGCGCACTGCGCGTCATCAGCCGCGTCTCCTCGCCGACGCCGCCGTGGCCGGCGCGCACGAAGCCGCCGCTGACGGTCGGGTCGAAACCCGGTGCCGTCGCGCTGCCGAACTGCGACACCGGCGGCGGCGATCCGCTGCCCGCAGCCCAGCCCAGCGGCGCCTGCGGGTTGGTGCGTGAGCGGCGGATGAAGGGTCGCAGGTCGACTTCGGGCAACACGCGCTGCTCGACCAGCCAGCGGTTGGTCTCGTGGTAGACCTCCTCGACGAGGTGCGCGAATTCCTCCTGCAGCACAGCCTGCAGTTCGCGCCAGCTTGGCAGGCTCATGCCGGCCGCCCGCCAGGCGTCGAAGACGATGCGCGCCAGCACGTGCGCGCGCAGCGGGTCCTGCGCCTCGAGCTCGCCACGGCCCTCGAGTGTCGCCACGCGCGAGCGCAGGTCGGCGAACTCCCAGGAGGCGCGATCCATCATCGCCAGGGCCAGGCGCGAGGTGAGGATCTCGAGCTCGATGGTGTCGTCGTCGACCAGCGCCAGCCCGCCCGCCGGCCGATGCGGCTCGGCCGGGTGTGGGGCAGAGCCCTTCTGCGCCAGCGCCTGACGCAGGCCACTGACCATGCCGCGATACCAGCCCTGCGCCCCCTTCTCGAGTTCGTGCAGCAGCTCGCGCCGGCGCACGAACTCGGCGTGCTCGCACGGCTTGGCGACCAGGTCGCGGCTGCCATCCAGCGCCGCCTGCACAAGGCCCGTCAAGTGGCGGACCAAGCCTTCCACGTACAGGCGCCGGGCCTGTGCTGCAAGCTGCGAGGGACCGGCGGGGGTGGGCATGAAACGCGAAGCGAGGCGAAATCGTGAATTCCTGACGCTGGAATCACTCTACACCACCGCCCCCGCGTTTGGATCGTTGGGATCGTGATCCTTCGTGTGCTTGACAAGGTCCTCGCGCTTGACCCCGAGCCACATCGCGATGCCCGCGGCCACGAAGATCGACGAGTAGATGCCGAACAGGATGCCAATCGTCAGCGCGACCGCGAAGTAGTGCAGCGTCGGGCCGCCGAAGAACATCATCGACAGCACCATCATCTGCGTGCTGCCGTGCGTGATCACGGTGCGGCTCATCGTGCTGGTGATGGCGTGGTCTATGACCTGCGGCGTGTTCAGCTTGCGGTACTTGCGGAAGGCCTCGCGGATACGGTCGAAGATCACCACCGACTCGTTCACCGAGTAGCCCAGCACCGCCAGCACCGCCGCCAGCACCGCCAGCGAGAACTCCCACTGGAAGAAGGCGAAGAAGCCCATGATGATGACGACGTCGTGCAGATTGGCGATCACGCCGGCCACGCCGAACTTCCACTCGAAGCGAAAGGCCAGGTAGATCACGATGCCGATCACCGTGAAGGCCAGGGCCAGCGCCCCGTCACGCGCCAGCTCCGAGCCCACCGAGGGACCGACGAACTCGGTGCGGCTGAGCTTGACCGGCTCCGCCCCGCCCGTGCCGGTGCACGAGGCGCGCGCGACCTGCTCGCCCTGCGGCGTGGTGTATTCCTGCGAGCCCACGCGGCCGCCCTCGGCCTTGCACAGCGCATCGAAGACCTGGGCCGCCACAGCCGACTGCTTGACGTTCTCGCGGATCGGCACGCGGATCAGCACGTCGTGCGAGGTGCCGAAGTTCTGCACCTGCACCTCGCCCAGGTCCAGCGCCTCGACGCTGCTGCGGACCTTGCCGATGTCGGCCGTCTGTGCGTAGGCCACCTCGAGCACGGTGCCGCCGGTGAACTCGATCGACAGGTGCAGCCCGCGCGTGACCAGGAAGAACACCGCCAGCGCGAAGGTGATCATCGAGACGACGTTGAACGCCAGCACGTGGCGCATGAAGGGGATGTCACGCTTGATGCGGAAGAATTCCATGTGCGCGCTCCCTCAACGCTCGCCGGCCGGCAGCACGCCGCCCTCGGGCCGCCAGACCTGGCCGATCGAGACCGACTTCAGGCGCTTGCGTCGCCCGTACCAGAGGTTGACCAGCCCGCGCGAGAACATCACCGCCGAGAACATCGAGGTCAGGATGCCCAGGCAGTGCACGACCGCAAAGCCCCGCACCGGCCCCGAGCCGAAGGCCAGCAGGGCCACGCCGGCAATCAACGAGGTGACGTTGGAGTCCAGGATCGTCCCCCAGGCGTGCTCGTAGCCGGCGTGGATCGCCTGCTGCGGCGACACGCCGCGGCGCAGTTCCTCGCGCACGCGCTCGTTGATGAGCACGTTGGCATCGATCGCCATGCCCAGCGTGAGTGCGATGGCCGCGATCCCCGGCAGCGTCAGCGTGGCCTGCAGCATCGACAGCACCGCCACCAGCAGCAGCAGGTTGAAGCTCAGGGCCAGCGTGCTGAAGATGCCAAAGAGCAGGTAGTACGCGCACATGAAGGCGGCGATCGCGAAGAAGCCGTACATCACGCTCTTGAAGCCCTTGTCGATGTTCTCGGCACCCAGGCTCGGGCCGATGGTGCGCTCCTCGATGATCTCCATGGGCGCCGCCAGCGAGCCTGCGCGCAGCAGCAGCGCGGTGTCGGTGGCCTCGGCGGTCGTCATGCGGCCGCTGATCTGGAAGCGTGCACCGAGCTCGCTGCGGATCACCGGCGCCGTCACCACCTCGCCCTTGCCCTTCTCGAAGAGCAGGATCGCCATGCGCTTGCCCACGTTCTCGCGCGTGACGTCGCGGATGATGCGCGCGCCGCGCGCATCCACCGTCAGGTTGACCGTGGGCTCCTGCGTCTGGCCATCGAAGCCCGGCTGTGCATCGGTCAGGTTCTCGCCCGTCAGCACCACCTGCCGGAAGACGATGATCGGCTGCCCGCCGCGCTCGAGGAAGCGCTCGCTGCCAAAGGGCACGGGGCCCGCACCGCTCACCGCCGCCTGCGCCTCGGCCGACTCGTTGACCATGCGCAGCTCGAGCGTTGCGGTGCGGCCGATGATGTCCTTGGCGCGTGCGGTGTCCTGCACGCCGGGCAACTGCACCACCACGCGATCCACGCCCTGTTGCTGGATCACCGGCTCGCTGGTGCCGAGCTCGTTGACGCGGTTGTGCAGCGTCGTGATGTTCTGCTTGAGCGCCTGCTCCTGCACCTTGAACGCAGCCTCGGGCTTGAGCACACCGCGCAGGCGGTACTCGCTGCCCTCCTGCGAGGCCGTCCAGTTCATCTCGGCCACCGAATCGGCCAGCAGGTTGCGCGCGGTGGCCAGCGCCTGTTCGTCGCGCACGCGCAGCTCGACGGCGTTGCCGTCGCGGGTGATGCCCAGGTGGCGGATGTTCTTGTCGCGCAGCAGCGTGCGCATGTCGCCGGTGATCGACTCGGCCTTCTTGGTCAGCGCCGACTTCATGTCGACCTGCATCAGGAAGTGCACGCCCCCGCGCAGGTCCAGGCCGAGGTACATCGGCAGCGCGTGGATGGCGTTCATCCAGGTCGGCGTGCGCGACAGCAGGTTGAGGGCGACGATGTAGCCCGGGTCGGTCGCATCGGGGTTGAGCGCGCGGGCGATCGCGTCCTTGGCCTTGATCTGCGCATCGGTGTCACCGAAGCGCGCCTTGACCGAGTTGCCCTCGAACTGCACGAAGTCGGCTGCCACGCCGGCCTGCTCCAGCGCCTGCTGCACGCGCAGCACAAGCCCCGAATCGACCTTGATCGTCGCCTTGGCGCTGGAGACCTGCACCGCCGGCGCCTCGCCGTAGAAATTGGGCGCCGTGTAGAGCAGCCCGACGACGAGCGCGATCGCCAGGATCGCGTACTTCCACCAGGGATAGCGGTTCATGGGGGGTCCTCGCGGGGCGCGCGTGCGGCGACGCACGCCCCGGTGTGCGGCCGCCGTCAGCGGCGGCCCGTCAGCCGATCACTTGCCGTAGGTGCCCTTGGGCAGCACCTGCACCACCGAGGGCCGCTGCACCTGCAGCTCGACGCCGCTGGCGACTTCGACGTGGATGTAGGTATCGCCCAGCTTGGACACGCGCCCGAGCACGCCGCCGGCAATCACCACCTCGTCGCCCTTGGCCAGCGCCTCGATCATCTTGCGGTGCTCCTTCTGCTTCTTCATCTGCGGGCGGATCATGATGAAGTACAGCACCACGAACATCAGCACCAGCGGCAGCATGCTCATGAGCGAGGACTGCGCGCCCAGGGCGCTGCTGGCGACGTCGGCGCCGGATTGGGCGTAGGCGGTGGAGATGAACACGGG
>JADZCL010000308.1 GCA_020851615.1 Rubrivivax sp. | reverse complement strand
CTGGCACCTGATGCAGCCGTGCAGGCCGTGCAACCCGACCGCCTGGCCGGACGCCTGGCGGCCTTGCAGGCGCTGGGCTCGGCCTTGCGTTCGGCACGCCGTTTCCTCGCCGAAGCCCTGGCCGGCCTGCCCACGGCGATGCTCGTCGACGACGGCGGCGGCCGCGTGCTGCTGGCCAACCCGTTGGCCGCGCGCCTGTTCGGTGAGCGAGAAGCCGCTGACATGCAAGGGCTGGACGTGGCACGCCTGCTGGCGGAGTTCGAGTGTGAACCTCAGCTCGACTGGGCGGCCGCGCTGGCCGAGGTGCGCGGCAGCGGCCAGGCGCTGGCCATGCAGGCCCGTCTGGCTGAGCAGGGCGACTACGTGATCCATGCCCACGGCGTGCAGATGCATGGCGGAGTGCGCCTGATCATCGCCATTGCCGATGTCGCGCCGATCAAGCAGGCCGAGCGGGCGCGTGACGAGCTGCTGGCCTTCGTCTCGCACGACCTGCGTGCACCGGCCACGTCGATTGCGTTGCTGGCCGAACTGGAGCTGGCCGGCGGCAGCCAGCGTGACGTCCCGGCGGTGATGCGCGAGATGCAGCGCCTGGCGCAGCGGACGCTGGCGCTGGCGGACGACTTCGTGCGCATCGTGCAGGCCACGCAGCGACCCCTGCTGCCTGAGCCCGTCGATCCGGGCGACCTGATCGCCGAGGCGCTGGCCGACTTCGGGCCACAGGCCGAGGCGGCTGGCGTGCACCTGCAGGTGGCGCAGGCGCCATCCGCCGCGCCGCCGCTGCTCGTCGACCGCGCGCTGGTGCTGCGTGCACTGGGCAACCTGCTCTCCAATGCCATCAAGAACAGCCCGCGCGGGGGTTGCGTGCGCGTGGGCATGCTTGCTGCGGGCGCGGACGGTGCGGGCATTGCCGTGGCCGACGAAGGCCCGGGCCTGGAAGACGCGGCGATGCGGGCGCTCACGCTGGGCCACGAGGGTCTGGTCCCGCGCGCCGGGGCGGGCGTGGGCTTCGGGCTGTTGTTCGTGCAGCGGGTGGCCGAACGCCACGGCGGCAGGCTGCGCGTGCGCCGCGGCCAGGACGGGCGGGGCGCCGTCTTCGAGCTGCTGCTCGCGCCGGGCTCGGGGAAAGCCTGAGCCCCACCCGGGTCAGGCCCCGGGGCCGGATTCGGCGGCGCCGTGATGGTCGCGGCCCGGTGACGAACCTATGGTTCGGGGCATGCACCGGGAACTGCCTTGATGACCATGATCACCTCGAATCCGCTGCGCCGTGCCTTGCAGGCGCTGCGTCCTTCGCGCAGCTCGCCGCCAGCCAGGCGGCGCCCGCTCGTGGTCCAGCACCTGGGCTTCGACGGCAGTGGACTGCAGACGCTCACCGACGTGCTCGACGGCGTAGGCCGCGAACTCGAACTGGAGCTGCGGCTGGATGGGGCAAGGGGGGAAGTCGTGCTGGCCGACCAGCAGTTTGTCGAGCGCGTTGCGCCCCAGGTGCTGAACGCCTTCCTGGATACGCGGCCGCTGCTGACGCTGGATGGCGCCTCGGGTGGGGCCGAGGATGACCTCCGCGATGCCACGCGCGGCCGTGTGCGGCTCATGCATGGCCAGCTGCTGCGGCAGCTGCAGGCCCTGCCCGGCGCGTGCCAGTCGGCCCCGCGGCAGGCGCGCGGCCTGGATGCCGATTCCGGCTACGACTCGGCCTTCGACAGCCGCAGCGACTTCACGCGGGCGAAAGAGCAGGCGCCCGATCCGGCGACAGCCGAGCTGCTCAATCGCCTGCGCCGCGGGCTTGTCGATCCGACACAGGACGCTCTTGTGGCCGGCTATGGCCCGGGGGAAGTGCTGTCCATCGACTTCGCACAAGGAGTCGTGCGGGTCGACGAGCGCGCCGACCAGCGCCTGCGACTGATGCACGAACTGCCCAGCCTGGCCGGGATGCAGGCCGCGCGGCCTGCGCGCGGGGCGCGGCTGCGCGACCTGGACCTGGTGGCCTGGGATCTCGCCCAGGCCGCAAGCCAGGTGCGCTTGCTGCATGCCCCGGACGATTGGTGGCGCACGCCGCTGCTGGCCCTGCCGGGCCTGGATGTGCGGCGCTACACCCAGCATCCGCGCCAGCTTGAACTGGCGCGCGAGCTGGCGCGCGCACCGGCCACACCCTCCGAGCTGCGCCGCCGCTGCCGCGTCAGCATGAACGAGCTGCGGGGTTTCCTGCAGGCGGTGCTGTTCCTCGGGCTGGCGCAATGGCTGCCGGGTGAGGCGGTTTGAGGGTCGCCGGCGCGAGCCGGTGAACGCGGCCGGGCATCAACAGCCGTGGGCCATCCGCTCGAGCTGTTCGCGCAGCTGCGTGGTCTGCTGGCTCCAGTAGGCCGGCGTGCCGAAGTAGGCAAAAGCGGCCGGAAAGGCCGGGTCGATCCAGCGTTCGGCCAGCCATGCGCTGTGGCGCAGCATGCGCAGCGTCCGCAGCGGCTCGACCAGGAGCCGTTCGCGTGCGTCGAAGTCGCACCACTGCCGATAGCCCTGCAGCAGCAGCTCGAACTGCATGGCCTGGGTCTGCGCGTCGCCGCTGGCCAGCATCCACAGGTCCTGCACTGCGGGGCCCATGCAGGCATCGTCGAGGTCGACGACGTGGGCGCCGCTCTCCTGCCCGTCGTCATGCCAGAGCAGGTTGCCGGGATGGCAATCGCCGTGCAGGCGCAAGGGCGCCAGCGGGCCATGGCGCACGAACGCGTTGTCGATGGCCGCCTGGGCCCGCTGTGCGGCATCGACCCAGGCGGCTGCCTCGTGCAGCGTCAACATGTCGAGTCCCTGCACCGTCTCGATGGCGGTGGTCGCGTCG
>JADZCL010000307.1 GCA_020851615.1 Rubrivivax sp. | reverse complement strand
GTGACCGCGTTGATCTGCGCCATCTGGCTCGTGATCTGCGCGTTGTCCATCGGGTTGAGCGGGTCCTGGTTCTGCAGCTGCGTCACCAGCATCTTCAGGAAGCGGTCGGCGCTGGCCGTGGATTCGGCCTTGGCCTTGTCTGCCGCACTGCTCTGGCCGAGTGCGGCATACAGGTCCGCGCCGCCCGTGCCCTCGATGGTGGAACTCATTCAGGTCCTCCTGCGGCTCACGCCTGCTGGCCCATCTGCAGCGTCTTCTGCAGCAGGCTGCGCGCGGTGTTCATGACCTCGACGCTGTTCTGGTAGGAGCGCGAGGCCGAGATCATGTTCACCATCTCCTCGATCGCGTTGACGTTGCTGTAGGTGACATAGCCCTCGGCGTCGGCACCGGGATGCTTGGGGTCGAACACACGCCGCCCGGGTGTGGCGTCCTCGCGCACGGTGCTGACCTCGACGCCGGCGGCTCCTTCGGGCTGGTTGCGCGCGCCCATCAGCACGGTCTGGAACACAACCTGGCGCGCCTTGTAGGCCTGGCCATCGGGCCCGGCCACGGTGTCGGCATTGGCCAGGTTGGAGGCGACGACGTTGAGTCGCTGGCTCTGTGCACTGACGGCACTGCCGGCGACCTCGAAGATGCGGAACATGCTCATGAGCGCTCCGATCACTGGTTGTAGGGCTTGATCGCGTCCAGCGTCTGACGCACGCTGCCGCTGACGAAGCGCAGCGTGCTCTCGTACTTGAGCGCGTTGTCGACGAAGGAGGCGCGCTCGCGGTCCATGTCCACGCTGTTGCGATCGAGGTTGGTCTGCGACGGCGCGGCGTAGTTCAGGCGCGGCTCGTGACCGGCGCTGCCACCGCCGGCGGGCAGGCCTGCAGGCTGGGCCGCCGCGCCAGCGTTCTCGGCCAGCTTGAAGCCGCTGCGCCCGCTGCCGCTGGCCTGGCGCAGTGCCTGCGCGAAGTCGAAGTCACGCGCCACGTAGCCCGGCGTGTCGGCGTTGGCGATGTTGCTGGCGATCAGCCGCTGACGATCGGCACGCAGCAGCAGCGCCTGGGCCTGAAAGTCGAGCGCGCTGCTCAGGCGGTTGATCATCGTGGCCTCCCCAAGGACGTGGCGGGCACATGTGGCGGTTGCTGCATGTGCGGGCACATTCTGCGAGCGCGCTCGCACGTCGAAGGCGTCGAACAGGACCGACAAGCCCGCTCAATTCCGCTTCCGCGGGCGCTTTGCGCGCCCTAGAGTGCAAGGCGTGAACGACGATGCCCGCACCACCCGCGCCACCTTGGCCGCTCTCCTGGTCCTCGCCGGCCTCTTGTCTGGCATGCCGATGGCTCGGGCCGACGGCCAGATCGTCGATCCGGCCCTGACCGAGCGCATGCGTGAACTGCTTGGCAGCCGCTTTGGCGCGTCCACGGCCGGCGCGGCGGCGCCGCGCGTCACCGTCGATGTCGGGCAACTCGATCCGCGCCTGCGCCTGGCCCCGTGCCGGCGCGTCGAGCCGCAGTTGCCCCCACCTGCCCCGGGGCACGCGATCGGGCGGCTGCGCGTGGCCCTGCGCTGCGTGGAGGGCGAACGGCCGTGGCAGGTCTGGCTGCCCGTGACGGTCCATGTCCTTGCCCCGGCCCTGGTCCCGGCGCGGCCTCTGCAGGCAGGCAGCGTGCTGGCGGCCGCAGACCTGGTGCTGGCCGAGGTCGACTGGGCCGCCGGCACGCAGCCGCCGTTCGCCGACCCGGCGGCCTTGCTGGGTCGCAGTCTTGCGCGCAGCCTGCAAGCCGGTGAAGCGGTGCACGAAGCCGACCTGCGTCGCCGGCAATGGTTTGCCGCCGGTGACACCGTGCAGGTGCTGGCACGCGGGGCGGGCTTCAGCGTCTCTGGGCAGGCGCAGGCGCTGGGCGCGGGTCTCGAGGGGCAGATGGTTCGGCTGCGGACCGAATCGGGCCGGCTGCTCAGCGGCCGCCCGGTCGGTGAGGGACGGGTGGAGGTCCAGTTGTGAACGAACGCAGCGAGTTGCCGCCCGCACCCCGCATCTGCGGGGGGAGTGGAAATTTTCCGGTCGTGAACCCTAAAGTCGGCTGCGCAGCGACCGATACCCCGTTCACATCGCCGGGAAAGGCCCCGGTGCATCCGTCCCCACGGAGTCAAGCATGAAGATCGGACCTCTGAACAAGCCGCAACCGGTGGACCCCGCCCTCACCGAGCGCAAGACACCGGGCAAGCCGGGCGGTCCCTCGGCCCGCAACAGTGCAGCCGCCGAGGGCGGCGTCAGCGTCGCGATTTCGGCCCAGGCGACCACGCTGGCCGCCGATGCAGGCGACGGCAGCTTCGATGCGGCCAAGGTGGCACGCGTCAGCCAGGCCATCAAGGACGGCAGCTACAAGGTCAACGCCGAGGCGATCGCCGACAAGCTGATCGGCAACGCGCGGGAACTGCTGGAACGGACCTACCGCTGAAGGGCCAGGACCGCGTGATGTTCACCTCGCCCGAAGAGATGCAGGCCCTGCAGCGCGTGGCCGAACTGGAGCCGCCGCTGAGCGCGCTCGAGGACCGCCTGGCTGGCCTGGCACACGCCCTGTGCAGCAATGATGCCCAGGCGATCGATGCCCGCGCCGACGAATTGCACCGCGCCCTGGCGCTGGCGATCGGCCAGTTCGCCCAGGCCGCACGCAGCGGCGGCGTCCCCGGTGCGCTGCGCCAGCGTCTGGCGCTGGCCGGCGGTCGCGTGGCGGCGCAGCGCGAGGCCCTGGCCCGCGCCACCGCCTCGCTGGACCGCGCAATCGACGTGCTGCTGCCCACCGGGCCCACGCCGCCGATCTACGACGCCGGCGGCGGTGCCGGCCGCCCGCTCCACAGCGGTCAGCTGCAGGCTTGATGCAGGCTTGACGCAGGCCTGAACCGCGCGCCGCCAGCGCGCCTCAGGCCCTTCGCCCCACGGCGCGCACGGCCAGCTCGGTGCGGCTGTGCGCGTGCAGCTTTTCCATGATGCGACTGACGTAGTTCTTCACGGTCCCCTCGGCCAGGAAGACCGCGGCACCGATCTGCTTGTTGCTCATGCCCTCGGCGATCAGCTGCAGGATGCGGCTCTCCTTGTCGGTCAGCGGCTCATCGGGTTCCCCCCGTGGGGCGCTGGCCGCAACGGCCGCTACGTCCGCCACTGCCGCTCGCGGCGTCACGGTGTCCAGGCGCCGGAACTGCTCCATGACCTTGCGTGCGATCGACGGTGACAGACGCGCCTCGCCGCGCTGCACCGCGCGGATGGTCTCCAGCACCTCGTCCTCCGCCGCATCCTTCAGCAGGTAGGCGTGCGCCCCGGCGCGGATAGCCTCGAACACGCGCTCGTCGTCGTCGAAGGTGGTCAGCACGACGATGCCCACCGCAGGCAACCGGGCCGCGATCTCCCGCGTGGCGACGACGCCGCTGGCGCGCGGCATCTGCAGGTCCATCACGACCACGTCCGGGCGCAGGGCGAGCGCCTGCTCGATGGCGTCCACGCCGTCCACCGCCTGGCCGACGACCTCGATGTCGGGCTCGACGCCCAGCGTCAGCGCCAGCGCGCGCCGGATGAGCGGCTGGTCGTCGGCGATCAACAGGCGCACCCGAGGCAGCGGCGCCAGCGGCTCAGCCATCACCCGTCCTCACCGGCGGCCTGGCCGCCATGCCCTGGCTGCCCAGACGCTCGTGCAACTCCCCCACCAGCGCAGAGGGCAGGCGCGCCGTGAAGAAGCGCAGCATCGCCGCCACGGCGTCCCCGGCCTGCTCGGGCGAGAGGCGGGCCGCACGCCCGACCGCGAGAATCAGCTCCTGCAGCATTGAATGATCTTTCGTCACGCGCGAATCTAGCCCGTCCGACGGCGCGCGGCCAGTGACGATCGGCACCATGAGGTCATCTTCCCCCGCACCCGCCCGCCCCGACGCCACCCCGTCGGCGCTGGCGTCGCTGCGCGTGCGGCTGGACCCCCGGCGGCACCTGGCTGCGGCGATCGGCTGGACGATCGTTGCCGTCGTCGCCACGGCGTCACTTGTCGGCGGGCGGCTTGCCGCGCTCGACGCCGAGCGCGCGACGCGTCACGACACCGAGCTGTTGATGCGGCAGTTCACCCGCCAGGTGCAGCACAGCCTGGCGATGAGCCTGCAGACCCGCCTGGCCATCGTGCAGACCACGGCCGACCAGATCGCGGCGTCCGGCGAACACAGGCCGGCTGCGCTGCGGCGCCATCTCGAGGCCGTGAAGCGGCAGTTCCCGGAGTTCGCCTGGCTTGGCGTGGCCGACCGCGACGGCCGCATCGTGGCCGCCACCGGGGCCGTTGCCGAGGGGGCGAACGCACACGGGCGCCCCTGGTTCCAGGCCGGGCGCGAGCGCCCCGCGCTCGGTGACGTAGAGGCACCGGTGCTGCTCGCGCCGTACCTGCCGGCGGCACCGCCAGGCCGGCCATGGCGCTTCGTCAGCGCCTCGGCGCCGATCCCGCAACCCGGTTCCGGGCTGGGCGGCGTCGTCAGCGGCCATGTGTCCTGGGCGTGGATCGAGGGCCTGCAGCAAAGCCTGCTGGCCGCCCTGGACAGCGGTCGCCCGCTCGAATTGCTGCTGCTCAACCGGCAGCGGCAGGTGATCGCCGGGCCACCTGCATGGCTGGGCCGCACGCTTGCCGACACGGCCGACCTGGCCGAGGGCGGACGCTACATCGTCGGGCGCCACGATCCCACCCCCGCCGACGGCGAGCGCCTGGGCTGGCGCGTGGTCGTGCGCCAGGGCGCTGCCACCGCGCTCAAAGAGGTCGAGCGCGTCCGCCGCGCCGTCTTGTTCACCGTGCTCGCGGCCGGCCTGCTGGCGGGGCTGGCGGCATGGTGGCTGACGCACTGGCTCACGCGACGGCTGGACGTGCTGGCCGGGCAGGCCCATGCGATGCGCCACGGCCGGCGCAGCTCCATCGACGTCCCCGCCGGCGACGACGAAGTCAGCCGCATCGGGGCGACGATGGCCGCCCTGGTTGGGCAACTGCAGCACGAGAAGGACGAGCTGGCCACGCTCGCCGCGGAGCTGGACGCACGCGTAGCCGCACGCACGGCCCGCATCGAGCGCATGGCCGACGAGGCGCGCCACGCCGCCGTCACGCGCGAGCGGCTGCGCCTGGCGCGTGACCTGCACGACACGCTGGCGCACTCGCTGATGGCGCTCCTGCAGCAGTTGCGCCTGGCGCGCAAGCTGCAGGCCACGCTGGCGCCACAGGATCTGGCCGCCGAACTGGAGCGCGCCGAAGCCGTGGCGGCGGCGGGGCTGGATGGCGCGCGCGCGGCGATCACGCAGATGCGACATGGCACGGTACGCGTGAGCGGGCTGGCCGCCGCACTGCGTGAGCTGCTGGCCCGGTTTGGCGAACGCACGGGCCTGCAGGCGGAGTTCAGCGCCAGCGGGCCCGCCGCCGACCTGGCCGACGAGCGCGCCGAGACGCTCTACCGCATCGTCGAGGAGTTGCTGCGCAACATCGAGCGCCACGCCGCGGCGCGCACGGTCGCGCTGTCGATCGCAGGCACCGACGGGCGCGCGCGACTCACGGTCAGCGACGACGGCACCGGCTTCGACTCCGGTGCTGCGCGGCCGGGCCACTACGGCCTGCAGGGGGTTCGCGAGCAGGCCGACCTGATTGCTGCGCGGCTCACGATCGACAGCCGGCCCGGCGGCGGCACGCGCATCGAACTCGCCTTCGACGCCTGAACGCAGCACCCTGCTACAGGCGTGACGAACGGCATGCCCCGCGCATGCCCGGGTCGTGACCCGCGCGTGACGATGCGCACTCGCCCCGCGTGCAGCACCTGCCTACAGTGAGCCGCAACGCCCGGCGATGACGGGCACAGCCAGCACACAGGAGCAGCATCATGGGTTCACCCACCGTCCTTGCCTGCACGCAGCTCAGCCTCGCAGGCCGCGTCGCCCTCGTCACCGGCGCCGCCAGTGGCATCGGCAAGCGCGTGGCCGAGGTCTTTGCCGACGCCGGGGCGGCCGTCGTCATCGCCGACCTGCAGCTCGCTGCTGCACAGGCCACGGCCGAGGCGATCGCCACCAGGGGCGTGAAGACGCTGGGCCTGGCGATGGACGTCACCAACGAGGACGCCGTCGAGACCGGCTTTGCGCAGGCACAGCGCCAACTCGGCGCGATCGACCTCCTGGTCAGCAATGCCGGCATCCAGATCGTCGCGCCGCTTGCGGAGTTCCGCTTCGCCGACTGGAAGAAGCTGCTTGCGGTACACCTGGACGGCGGCTTCCTCACCGCGCGCGCGGCCATGCGCCAGATGATCAGCTCCGGGCGCGGCGGCAGCATCATCTTCATGGGCTCGGTGCACTCCAAGGAGGCATCCAGGCTCAAGAGCGCCTACGTCGCTGCCAAGCATGGCCTCGAAGGTCTGGCCAAGGTGATCGCCAAGGAGGGCGCAGCACACAACGTCCGCAGCAACGTCATCTGTCCGGGCTTCGTGCGCACGCCACTCGTCGAGAAGCAGATTCCCGAGCAGGCGCGGGAGCTCGGCATCAGCGCCGACGACGTCATCCGCAACGTGATGCTCAAGGACACGGTGGACGCCCAGTTCACCACCGTCGACGACGTGGCTC
>JADZCL010000306.1 GCA_020851615.1 Rubrivivax sp. | reverse complement strand
GCGGCATGCGCACCCGGCGAGCCGACCGGGGCGGTGTCCAGACCCTCGATCTCCGGCACCTGGATGCCGGCCTGGCGCAGTTGTTCCAGCCGCTGCGCGGCCTGCTCGATCAAGCTCATGCGGTCACCCGAAGCTGCGTGAGATGAAGGCCATGGCCACGAGGCCCACGACGAAGAGGCCGACCAGACCCGCCGACGCGCCGTAGAACTGGATCAGGTTGCGTCGCTCGGAGCGGCGCTGGTCCTCGCCCAGCGCCATCGAGACGACGCCCAGGATGGGCAAGCCAGTCTTCAGGCGCAGGTCTTGTGCATCGGCAAATACCGGGCGCAGCTGGCTGGCGACGAAGGCGGCCGCCAGCCCCGCGAGGACCGCCGCGACCAGGGCCAGCGGCAACAACAGCAGGCGGTTGGGCCAGACGGGCTTGGGACTCACGCGGGGCGGGTCGATCAGGCGGAAGTCGGCCACGCCCGAGGCCACGTCGAGCTCACCGGACATCACGGCAGACGCGCGGCGGGCGACCAGGTCCTCGTAGTTCTTCTTCACGACCGCGTAGTCGCGGTTGAGCTGGGCCGCTTCGGCCTCGAGCTGCGGTGCAGTCTTGAGCGCGGCGCGGGCGGTGTTGTAGCGGTTGGTGAACTCGGCCACGCGCGCCTTCAGGGCCGCCACCTGCACTTCGGCCCCGGCCAGCAGGCGGTTGAGCTCCTGCGCGGCCAGGCTGGCGTTCTGCCCCTGCGTCGGTGCGGCGGCGGCGTTGGCCAGCGCCGCCTTGCGCAGCTCGGCCACTTCCTTGCGCTTCTGCTCCTCGAGGTCCTTCAGCAGGCGGCGCGTGGAGACGATGTCCGGATGCTGCTCGGTGTAGCGCTGCAGCAGGCCGTCGAGGTTGCGCTTGAGCCCGTCGATGCGGGCGTCGATCTCCGGCGTGGCCACCGAGATCGAGGATTCCTGCAGCAGGCTCTGCGTGGCCAGGCTTGCGCCCTGCCCGCGCTCGGCGGCCAGTTGCGCCTTGGCGGCGTCGCGGGCGTTCTCGGCCTCGCGCAACTCGAGCTGGGCCTGCCCGAGCAGCTTGGCGAGTTCGGCCACACGCGTGGTCGCGTCCTTGCCGTCGGCGCCCTGCAGCTCGAGGTTGCGCATGCGGAATTCCTTCACGCGCGACTCGGCCTCCTCGAGCTTGGCCTCGTACTGCTTGATCTGCTCGTTCAGGAAGGTCTTGGCCGAGTCGGTGTCCTTGCGGCTGGCGCCCAGGCTGCTCTCGACGAAGATCGACACCAGCGACTGGATCACCCGCTTGGCCTTTTCCTGGTCGGAATCCTTGAAGGCCAGCGAATAGAGGTTGTCGCGGCCGGTGTTGCGGATCTCGATCTCCTTGATCAGCCGCTCCACCAGCGCCTCCTGCTCGGCCTTGGACGCGGCCTTGAGGTCCATGTCGGCCATGCGGATGAGCTTCTCGACGTTGGGCCGGCTGATCAGCGTGCGGCTGAGCATGGAGATCTGCTGCTCGACGTTGGGCTGCACCGTGAGCCCGGCCATCAGCGGCTTGAGGATGGACTGCGTGTCGACGTAGATGCGCGCCGAGGCCTCGTACTGGTCGGGGATCTTGAAGACCACCACCACGCCGACGATGGCCACCACCCATGAGGTCAGCAGCGCCTGCCAGCGGTAGCGCCACATACCGCGCAGGATGCCCTGCGCCTGGCGGATCAGTTCTTCCATGGCTTGGCCTCGATGGTCGGCACGCGGGCGCTCAGAACAGGCTCTGCGGGATGATGAGGATGTCGCCTGGGCGCATCTCGACGTTGGCCTGCACGTCGCCGCGCTTGATCAGGTCCTCGATGCGCACCGAGTACTGCTTGTTGCCCTCGGCAGTGCGCAGGATGCTGGCCTTGTTGCCCGAGGCGAAGTCGGTCAGGCCGCCGACGGCGATCATCACGTCCAGCAGCGTCATCTTGTTCTTGTAGGGCAGGAACTGCGGCTTGGCCGCCTCGCCGACGACGCGGATCTGCTCGCTGTAGGGGCCGAGGAAGGCCGTCACCATCACCGTCACGACCGGATCGCGCACGTACTTGCCGAGGATCTTCTCGACCTCGCGGGCCAGCTGCTCGGGCGTCTTGCCCTGCGCCACCAGTTCGTCGACCAGCGGCGCGTTGACCTTGCCGTCGGGCCGCACGACGACGGCCATCGACAGCTCGGGGTTGCGCCAGACGTTGACGTTGAGCGCATCACCGGGGCCGATGATGTAGGTGTAGTCGAGTGCGGCGGGCAGCTTCTGCGGCGCCGGCGGATGCGCCGGGCCGCTGGCGCATCCGGCCAGCGCGGCCATCGCGGCCACGAGCAGGCCACCGAGAAGGCGGCGGATCGTCTTGGAATTGCTGTTCACTGGGGTCCTCGGTCGGGTGCTCTGCCGCGGGAGCGCGATCTTCGCACAGGGCATTCGGCAAAGGCCGTCCCGCCGTGCCCCGCCGGCCGCAGGGGCAGCGCAATATTCACGCGCCGGTGCCCACGACGCGCCGCCCCACCCGCATCCAGGGGGGATCGCCAAGGTAACAGTTCCTCTCAGCCATGAAGTTGTAACCACAACCCGGCGGCCACTGCGGCACGGCGGCGGCAGTCTGCTATGGTGCACCTCCCACTTCCGGCGGCGTCGCGCGCAGGCGTCGCCTTTTTCTGCTGGCATCAGTCATTGCATGGAGTACACCGCTGTCCGAGACGCCGACGCCGACGCGAGCCGCTTTGGTGAGAGCCGGTTCGGGCCCAGCCGTTTCGGGCCCGCGCGGGGCGGGACCTGGCTGAACGACCGTCAGGGTGAGGCGCCGGGGCGGCACACAGGCTGGTACCAGCCCGCCAACGGAGAGCGGCCGCCGACGGAGCTCACCGTCCTGCGGCCATCCGCGCCGGCAGCGGATGCCGCGCCGGCCGCGCGCGTTGACAAGCCTGCCGGGCCGGCGGCGCTGCACCTCCCCGGCGGGCGGCATGGCGTACTGCTCTTCCACGGGTTGTCGAGCACACCGCTCGAACTGCAATACCTGGGTCGCGGCCTGCACCGCGCGGGCTACACGGTGCGCATCGCCGTCATCGAAGGCTATTCGCACGGCCTGCCGTCGGCACGACCGAACGGGCACCGCGAGTGGGCCCAGGCGGCCGTGGCGGAGTTCGATCGCCTGCGTCAGCAGTGCGACACGCTGGCCGTGGGTGGGCTGTGCATCGGCGCGCTGTTGTCGCTGGCCGTGGCGGCGCAGCGTGCGGAAGCGGTCTCGCACGTGCTGGCGCTGTCGACCACGTTGCACTACGACGGCTGGGCCGCGCCGCGCAGCCGCGTGCTGCTGCCGCTGGCCCGCCTCTTTCCCGTGCTCGGCCGCATCGCGGTCAGGGAGCGCGAGCCCTTTGGACTCAAGGACGAGCGCCTGCGAGCCTGGGTGGCGGCGCAGATGCGCGAATCCGGCGGCTCGGATGCCGGCGCTGCGGTGCTGCGTGTGCGCGACCTGCTGCAGGCGCAGGACCTGATGGGGCTGGTGCGCCAGGGCATGGCCAGGATCGTTGCCCCGACGCTGCTGCTGCACGCGCGCGAAGACGAGGCAGCCTCCCCGCGCAGCGCCTTCGAGGTGGCCAGCAGCGTCAGTGCCAAGCGCGTGCACTGCGTGATCCTCAACGACAGCTACCACATGATCAGCATCGACAAGGAAAAGGCACGCGTATTGAGCGAGATGAAGGACTTCCTTCAAGCATCTGGCACAACGAGCGATCCAGGCGTCAAGATCACGACCACGATTGCCGCCGCAATCCAGAGGAGTACTGAACATGTCCGCGCCTGAAATGGATTCCCTCACCTTGATCCGCAAGGTGATTGGCAAGTACTGCGACACGCCCGCGGAGGCCGTGGTGCCACAGGCGACACTGGCCGACCTGCAGGTCGACTCGCTGTCGCTGGCCGAGATGCTGTTTGCGCTCGAGGACACGATCGGCTCGCCGATCGCCGAACCCACCGAGCGCCCGCGCACGGTGGCCGACCTGCAGCGCCTGATCGAGCCCTTCATGGCCCAGCTCGCCGCCAAGGCTGCACAAGGCTGAAGCCATGCGCACAACGCCCCGCCGAGTCGTGGTCACAGGCCTGGGGCTGGTTTCACCGCTGGGCAACAAGGTCGACGCAGCATTTGCCGCGCTGATGGCCGGCACCAGTGCAGTGCGGCGCAACACCGTCGGCGACGAGCCCTACTCGGCGACCATCGCCAGCGCCATCTGCACGGATGTCGATCCGGCGCCGCTGATCGGGCGCAGCCGCACTGCGGCGATGGATCGCGTCAGCCAGCTCGGCGTCCAGGCCGCGGGCGTGGCCTGGCTGGACGCAGGGCTCGATGTGCTGAGCCAGGAGCAGCGCGAGCAGACCGCGGTCCTGATGGGCACCTGCGTCGGTGGCGCGCAATCCACCGAGCGCGGCTATCGCGAGCTCTTCGTGCGCAACCGCTCGCGCCTGTCACCGCTGACCGTCGTCCAGTGCATGAACAACGCACCGGCATCGCACATTGCACAGCTCTACGGTCTGGGCGGCACCTGCTACACCTACTCCGTGGCCTGCGCTTCGGCCGCGGCGGCAATCGCCGACGGTGCCCGGCGCATCCGCGCCGGCGACTGCGAAGTCGCCCTCACCGGCGGCGCCGAAG
>JADZCL010000305.1 GCA_020851615.1 Rubrivivax sp. | reverse complement strand
TGCCCCGGCGCTACGCCGACTACCCCATGCAGTTCGCCGACTTCAACGCGATCGTCTCCATCGGCGCGCTGGGCTTCGGGCTGATGCAGGTCTACTTCTTCTTCTTCGTCGTCCTGCCGATGATGCGTGGCAAGGGCGAGCCCGCACCGCAGCGGCCGTGGGACGGGGCGGAAGGACTGGAATGGGAAGTGCCTTCGCCGGCGCCATGGCATACCTTCGAGCGGCCACCCAAGCTCGACGCCAGCGCCTCGCGCGTGATCGGTTGAACGGGCGCAGAGGGCGCGCATGACCACTCCGGCGAACCCGCGCAAGGCCAACCTGCGGTTGGCGCTGATCCTGGCGGCCTTGGCGGTCACCTTCGGGCTGGGCTTCGTGGCCAAGATCTGGCTGCTTGGCCCCTACTGATGCCACCCGTGGGCAGGGCTGACGTGCAAGCGAACCCGGACTGGCTGTCCAACCGGCGCATGCTGGGCAAATTGCTCGTGATCGTGGCGCTGATGTTCGGCTTTGGCTATGCGCTGGTGCCGCTGTATCAGGCGATCTGCCAGGCACTGGGCATCAATGTGCTCTCGCTGGGTGAGCAGCGTGCACGTGGGTGGCTGGGTTTCGGCACTGCCACCAATACCCAGGTCGACGCCACGCGCACCGTCACGGTCGAGTTCGACGCCAACGCCCGCGGCCCCTGGGACTTCAAGCCTGCGCAGCGCTCGCTGCAGGTGCACCCGGGCCAGATGACGACGGTGATGTACGAGTTCCGCAACCTGCAGAGCCGCACCATGTCGGCCCAGGCGATACCGAGCTACGCGCCGCGCCAGGCGCAGGCCCACTTCAACAAGCTCGAGTGCTTCTGCTTCAACCAGTACACACTGGCCCCGGGCGAGAGCAAGCAATGGCCGGTGGTCTTCGTGATCGACCCCAAGCTGCCCAAGGACGTGACGACCATTACCCTGTCCTATACCTTCTTCGAGGTGGGCGGCAAGGTGCCTGCGGCGCCGCGGGGGCAGCTCGAGGGTGCATCGGTCAGGGCCGGGGCTGCAGCGTGGAGGCCGGCATGAGTGCCCCAAGGCCGGCGCAGGAACGCAAGGCCGGGCCGCTCGAGGCGCTGCGCGCGGTGGTCTGGTCGTTCTGCGGCATCCGTGGTGGTGCAGCCTACGAGCGTGACGTGCAGCGCCTGAGTCCACTGCAGGTCATCGTCGCGGGCCTCGTCGCGGCGGCGGCCTTGATCGCGGCCCTCATCCTGCTGGTGCGCTGGGTGGTGGGAAGCGCCGTGATGGGCTGAGGGCCATCGCGTGCATCGACCAGCCGACGCATCCCACAGCCGAGCATTCACCGGAATCGACCCAGGAGAAATCGTCCGATGTCAGCCGTAACGCCAGCGGGCAGCACGCCCTACTACTTCGTCCCTTCGCCGTCGCGCTTCCCGGTGCAGATCGCGTTTGGCATGCTGCTCATCATCGGGGGAGCTGCGGCGTGGTTCAACGACGGTGACTGGGGCCGCTGGGTCTTCTTCACCGGCCTGCTGGTCTGGTTGACGGTGTTGTTCCAGTGGTTCAGCCAGGCCATCCGCGAAAGCGAGGGCGGCCTCTATTCCGACCGCGTCGACGCCTCGTATCGCTGGAGCATGAGCTGGTTCATCTTCTCGGAGGTGATGTTCTTCGCCTCGTTCTTCGGCGCGCTGTACTGGGCGCGGGTGCACTCGGTGCCGGCGCTGGGCAGTCTCGAGAACCAACTGCTGTGGCCCGACTTCAAGGCCGTCTGGCCCAGCGCCGGCGGCGGCACCGCGTCGCCCACCGGCACGGTCGAGCCCTTTGCGACCATGGGCCCGTTCTGGCTGCCGACGATCAATACCGCCCTGCTGCTGACTTCGGGCGTCACGCTCACCATCGCGCACCACGCGCTGATCGGCAACCGGCGCGGCACGACCGTCTTCTGGATGTGGATCACGGTGCTGCTGGGCGCGACCTTCCTCTGCGTGCAGGCCTACGAGTACATCCACGCCTACAGCGACCTCAACCTCAAGCTGAGCTCGGGCGTCTATGGCTCGACCTTCTTCATGCTCACGGGCTTCCACGGCTTTCACGTCTTCATGGGCATGCTGATGCTGCTGTTCATCACGCTGCGGCTGATGAAGGGGCACTTCACGCCCAAGCGGCACTTCGGCTTCGAAGGTGCGGCGTGGTACTGGCACTTCGTCGACGTCGTCTGGCTGGGCCTGTACCTGCTCGTCTACTGGCTCTGACGCCACACAGGCCAGGCCGACAGCCGCCCCCCCGAGCGGGCGGCGCCTGTGCTTTAACGGGTGAGTGGCAGCCCTGTCGGCTGTAGCCACCCCAGGCCCCAGGCGAGCAGCACGAGCAGGAAGATGGCCGCAGACAACGCCACGCGCAGGGCGAGGGCGCGCGCCATCTGGCGCTGCGCCACCTGCCCCTCACTGCGCTTGCGCAGCATGAACACGCCCGCACTCGCGAGTGCAGCAACCACCAGAGCCAGCATCAGCACGATGACGATCTTCATGCGCGCAAGCGTACTGCATCGGGTCGTGCTGCCGTGCGGGTTGGGGCGATGACCGGGCGTGGCGCGCTGGCCTTGGCGGTGACACTGCTGCTGGTTGCGGCGACGGCGCGCCTGGGTTTCTGGCAGCTTGATCGCGCGGCGCAGAAGCTGGCGCTCGAGCAGGAGCGGCAGGAGCGCGCCCGGCTGCCGCTGCTCACGCTGCCTGACCTGGCCGCAGCCGAGGGGGCACGGGGTGACATCTGGCAGCGGCGCGCCAGTCTCAGCGGCATCTGGGCGGCGGACGAGACGATCTACCTCGACAACCGCACGCTGCAGGGGCGGGCGGGCTTCTACGTCATCACGCCTCTGCTGCTGGAGGACGGACGCGCCGTGCTGGTGCAGCGCGGCTGGCTGCCGCGGGACGTCGCCGAGCGCACGCGCATCGCGCCGTATCGGACGCCGCCGGGTGCGGTGCAGGTGAGCGGCTTGATCGCCCCGCAGCCCTCGCGGATGGTCGAGCTGGGCCAGGCGGCGTCCGGGCCCATCCGGCAGAATGTCGACATCGACGCCTACGCACGTGAAACCAGGCGCCGCCTGCTGCCCTTTGTCGTGGTGCAGGACAGCGTGCGTGGCGGTTCGGCAGGGTCCACCGATGGCCTGTTGCGGGATTGGCCCCCGGTCACCACGGGTGTCCACACGAATTACGGTTACGCGCTGCAGTGGTTTGCCCTGTGCGCACTCCTGATCGGTCTGTATGTCTGGTTTCAAATCATCCAACCGCGACGCCGCGCCCGCGGTTGATCCGCTCGCGCTGACGGTCTACGAGCTGTCGGACGCGCCGCGCGACAGGGACGCTGCGCGCGTTCGCAGCGGCCGCGTCAAGCTCCTGCTGGTGCTGTTGGTCTGTGC
>JADZCL010000304.1 GCA_020851615.1 Rubrivivax sp. | reverse complement strand
GGCAGCACGGTGGCGATGCCGTAGACCGCAGCGACGGTGTAGGCCTCGGGGATGGGCAGGACCTGCTGCGCAGGGTGCTGTTGCCTGGCCTCGGTGGCATTGGTGCAGTAGGTGATGAAGACATCGGCCTTGCCGGCTTCGACCAGCATGCCGTAGAGGCTGCGCCCGGGCGGCGGCTGGGGCGAGTCGGGGCCGCCGGTGAGCTGCAGCGCCTTGGCCTTGAGCGCAGCGGCCGAACCGGCGGGCGCGGCGCCGCTGGCCTCGATGCGCTCGAACATCTGGAAGGCATAGTCGCCCGAAGGGTCGGCGCGCGGTGTCGAGGTGCCCACGCGGACGTCCTCATCGAGCAGGCGCTGCGCCAGCGTCTTGCCCTGCAGGCCGAAGGCCGGCGAAGCCAGCGCGCACAACGCGTTGCGGGCGAAGGGGCGTACCGTATCGGCCTTGCCGGCGCTGCGCAGCGCCTGGGGGTGGTTCATGTTGGCCGAGGCGAAGACGTTGGCGGCTGCGCCGGCTTCGATGCGCTCCTTCAGTAGGCCCGACGGGCCGAAGGTGAGCTTCACATGCGCGCGGGTCGTGGTTTCGAAGGCCTGCGCCAGCTCCGTCATGGCCGCGCGCAGGCTGCCGGCGGCGTAGACGGCCAGGTCATCGGATGTCGGCTGCGCGCTGGCTGCAGCCGTGCAAGCCAGCAGGACGGACATGGTGGTCAAGGTGGTGGGCAGCGAAGGCATCGTGCGTCGTCCCTACGTCATGAAGTGGGCAGCCTGCAACAACGCATGGCCGGCGGCGCTGATTCTTTCTGCAAGGTGCGGGCCTTGCGATATGTCGTCGAACGCATACGTCAGGCTCCAGCCGCTACGATGGCGGCTGCATCCACCTCGCTTGCTTCGCGCGTGATCATCGGCACTGCAGGTCACATCGACCACGGCAAGACGTCGCTCGTCAGGGCGCTGACCGGCGTTGACGGCGACCGCCTGGCCGAAGAGAAGGCGCGCGGGATCACGATCGACCTGGGCTTTGCCTTCCAGGCGCGGCCAGATGGCGGCGTGCTGGGCTTCGTCGACGTGCCGGGGCACGAGAAGCTGGTGCGCAACATGCTCGCCGGCGCCACCGGCATCGACTACGCGCTGCTGGTCGTGGCAGCCGACGACGGCCCGATGCCGCAGACGCGCGAGCACCTGGCCATCATCGACTTGCTCGGCCTGCGTGCGGGCGCGGTCGTGCTCACCAAATGCGACCTGGTGCCGGCGGCGCGCGTGGCAGATGCGACCGCCGAGGTGCGCGCGCTGCTGGCTGCGACGACGCTGGCCGACGCGCCGGTGCTGCCGGTCTCCTGCGTGAGTGGCCAGGGCATCGAGGCCCTGCGCGCGCATCTGCTGGCCGTAGGCGCGGGTGCGAGCAGCCGCAGCAGCGAGGGGCACTTTCGCCTGGCGGTGGACCGCTGCTTCACGCTGGCGGGCATAGGCACGGTCGTCACCGGCACGGCGGTGTCGGGCCGGGTGGCGGTGGGCGACACGGTGTGGGTGAGTCCGCGTGGCCTGCCGGTGCGTGTGCGCGGCCTGCGTGTGCAGAACAGCCAGGCCACCAGCGGCGCCGCCGGCGACCGCCTGGCGCTCAACCTCGCCGCGCCAGGACTGGAGAAGAGTGACATCGCGCGCGGTGACTGGATCGTCGAGCCGGCAGTGCATGCCCCGACGCGGCGCCTGGACGTGCGCCTGCGCCTGCTGCCCGGCGAGGCCAAGGCGCTGGCGCACTGGACGCCCGTGCACCTGCACCTGGGCGCCAGCGATGTCGGCGCGCGGGTGGCGCTGCTCGAGGGGGAGCCGCTGGCCCCGGGGGGCAGCGCGCGCGTGCAGCTCGAGCTCGAACGCGAGATCGGTGCCTTGCACGGTGACCGCTTCATCGTGCGCGACCAGTCGGCCACGCGCACGATGGGCGGGGGCACCGTGCTCGATCCCTTTGCGCCGCCTTCGCGGCGGCACCGGGCGGCGCGCCTGGCGGCCCTGGCCGCCTCTGAGCAAGCCACGCCCGCTGCAGCGCTGGCCGCCCTGCTGGCCCTCGAGCCGGCCAGCGGCCTGGATCTGGAGCGCTTTTGCGTGGTCTGGAACCTGTTGCCCGCGGCGCGTGCGGCGGTGCTGGCTGCGGTGCCGCACCGCGTCCTGGGGGAGGCCGTGGCCGCGCGCGCGTTCGCCCCGCCCCAGCTCGAGCGCCTGACGCAGGCGCTGCGTGACACGCTGGAGGCACACCACCGCGCCCGGCCCGACAGCCCGGGCCTGACGCCCGAGCAGGCACAGCAGCAGTTGGTGCCACGGCCGGCAGCCACGCTGTTCGCGCTGCTGCTGCGTGAGGCGTTGGCCGCGGGCACGCTGCAGCGCAGAGGCCCCTACGTGATGCGGCCTGGGCACGAGGTGGCCCTGCTGCCCGCCGAGCAGAAGCTGTGGGAGCGCCTGCGGCCCTGGCTGGATGAGGGTGGCACGCATCCCCCCCGGCTCAGCGACATGCTGGCCCGCGACCGCACGCTGCACCGCGAGCAGCTGATGCGGCTCTTGAACAAGCTCGTGCGCATGGGCCGGCTGTATGCGATCGGTGCCGAGTACTTCGTGCAGGCCAGGCATGTGGCGGCGCTGGCCGAGCGCGCCGAGCAACTGGCAGGCGACGACCCGCACCGGCGCCTGAACGTCAAGACCCTGCGCGAGGCCACGGGCATGAGCCGACACCTGTCGGTGCCACTGGTAGAGTTCTTCGACGAGGTCGGCTTCACCCGGCGCGATGCCGAGGGCCGCAAGATCCGCCGCCGCGCGCGCGACATGTTCGGGGGACCGGCGCATGGGTGAACCGATGGTGCGAGCAGGACAAGGAAGAGGATCGTTCCCCGGTGGGGCGTCCGGTCTGCAAAACCGGGTGGGGCTGCCCAGCGGCTCCAGGTGGGTTCGACTCCCACGCTCTTCCGCCAGCACGCCATGAATCCACACCAGCGGGCCGCGCAGGCGGCGGCGCGTCCGCCGGCGCTGGACCGCCTGCTCGCGCGCGACGCCATGCAGGCGCTGATCGCGCACCACGGCCGCACCGAGGTGCTGGCGATCGCACGCGAGCAGCTGGCGCAGTGGCGGGCGCTGCACGAGGTGGCTGAGGCGGGACAGGCGGGTTTTGATGCGCAGGCCTTCGAGGCGGCCTGTGCGCGCGTGCTCGCCGGGCGCGCGCAGCCCAGCCTGCGCCCGGTCTTCAACCTCAGTGGCACGGTGCTGCACACCAACCTGGGCCGTGCACCGCTGCCGGCGGAGGCCATCGCCGCGGTGGCCGCGGTGATGGGTGGCCCCGGCAACCTTGAGTACGAGCTGGGCAGCGGCGAACGTGGCGACCGTGATGCCCACCTCGAGGGCCTGCTGCGCGAGCTGACCGGCGCCGAGGCGGCCACAGCCGTCAACAACAACGCCGCGGCGGTGCTGCTGGTCTTGAACACCCTGGCCCAGGGCAAGGCGGTGCCGGTCTCGCGCGGTGAGCTGATCGAGATCGGCGGCGCCTTCCGCATTCCCGACATCATGCGGCGCGCCGGCGCGCGGCTGGTCGAGGTTGGCACGACGAATCGCACCCACCGGCGCGATTTCGCAGATGCCATCGATTCCCGCACGGCGCTGGTGATGAAGGTGCACACCAGCAACTACGCCGTGCAGGGCTTCACCGCCGCCGTACCAGAGACCGAGCTGGCGCAGCTCTGCCGCGAGCACGACCTGCCCTTCGTGGTCGACCTGGGCAGCGGCACGCTGGTCGATCTGACGCGCTATGGCCTGCCCGCCGAGCCCACGCCGCGCCAATCGCTGGCCGCCGGGGCGCAGCTGGTCACCTTCAGCGGCGACAAGCTGCTGGGCGGCCCGCAGGCCGGACTCATCGTCGGCGAGCGTGCGCTCGTGGCTCGCATCAAGCGCAACCCCCTCAAGCGCGCGCTGCGTCTGGACAAGATGACGATTGCCGCGCTCGAGGCTGTGCTGCGCCTGTATCGCGACCCGGACCGGCTCGCCGAGCGATTGCCCACTCTGCGGCTGCTCACGCGCACGCGTGCCGAGCTGCAGGCACTGGCCGAGCGCGTGGCGCCTGCCCTGGCCCAGGCTCTGGGTGCACACGCCGTGGTGCAGATCCTGCCCTGCCGCAGCCAGATCGGCAGCGGCTCGCTGCCGGTCGAGCGGCTGGACAGCGTGTGCCTGGCCATCACGCCACCGCCCGGCCTGCGCCGCGCCGGCAGCTTCCCGCAGCGGCTGGCCGCGGCGCTGCGCGCGCTGCCGGTGCCCGTGATCGGCCACATCGCCGACGGTCAGTTGCGGCTGGACCTGCGTGGCCTGGAGGCGGGGGCGCAGGAGCAGAGCTTCGTCGCCCAGCTCGCGCAGCTCAGGTCTGCGGCCGGCGCTGAGGTGTTGCCGCAGGCCTAAGCCTGCGACGCCGGCGGTGCGGCGTCGGGCGGTACGGCCCCGATCGGCTGCTCGTCGAGCTCGTCGTCCAGCAAGCCCAGCACGCGGGCCTGCATCGTCCGCCGCAGGACTGATTGAGGCATGGGTTCCAGCCGGTTGTAGTCGTCGATGTAGGTGTCCAGGCCGTCCATCACGTTGAAGTGCGGGTCGGTGAAGAGCTTCTTCAGCGCTGCATTCTTGACGCCCGTGTCGACGTCGTGCGCGACGAAGCGTGTGAAGTCTGACGACGGCGTCAGGGCGGCCACGTCGTCCAGTGTCGGTGCCGGCGTAGCGGGTGCCGGCGGCGTCGGCGCCGTGCACACGGGAGCCGGAGCGTGGCTTTCATGGGGTGTGAGCAGGTCAGGGGATGCGGCCTCAACTGCGGGCGCGACCGCGCGCGTGGCGTCGGCCTTGCGCCGCGACCAGCGGCCGAAGAAGCCCTCGTCGCGCGGGTCGCTCATCGCTTGTGCTCCATGGCGCGGCGCGCTTGTTCGTCGCGCTCCTTCGGGCTGAGGAAGGAGGCGCCCCGGTTGCGGCGGGGGGGCTCGGGCTTGAAGTGCTCATTGGTGAACACGCGCAGCCATTCACAGAGCTCGCTGGCCAGGGGCACGTTCTCGACGTGTTCGCCTGCGGCCATCCAGCGGTCGGCCTCGATGTAGGACACGCTCACCGCGATCGGTGCGGCCTGAGCCGGGTCGCTCTCATCGCCGCGCCAGACGACGAACCATACCGGCTGCCCGGAGGTCAGGTTGAGGTAGTAGCCCTTGCATTCGTCGGCGAAGAGCTCCAGCCGGAAGCCCGGGTGCAGCCACTGCGAGCGCTTGCCGTCGTCGTGCAGGCAGCGTGCGTCGGCGCCGAAGGCGCCTTCATCGGGCACGACCTCGCTCACGCTGAAGCGCCAGTCCTCCCAGCG
>JADZCL010000303.1 GCA_020851615.1 Rubrivivax sp. | reverse complement strand
TGCCACGCACGCCAGCAGCGGCAGGTCCGGCCAGTCGTCACCGATCGCCGCGGCGTCGGCCCAGTCCAGGCCGCGCCGGGCCAGCACCTCGGCCGCGACGGCCCGCTTGTCCCGCACGCCGTAGAACGCGCCATCCAGCCCCAGGTCGGTGACGCGGCGGCGCAGGGCCGGTGAATCGCGCCCGGTGACCAGCACCGGCTCGATGCCCGCACGCACGAGCAGCTTCAGGCCATGGCCGTCCAGCGTGCTGAAGGCCTTGACGGTCTCGCCCTGCTCACCGATGTAGAGGCGGCCGTCGGTGAGCACGCCGTCGACGTCGAAGAAGGCCACGCGCAGACCCGGGCCGCGGCCCTGCGCACGCAGCAGCAACTCCGGCGGGAAGTGCAATGCCGGCGCCATCAGATCACCTTCGCGCGCATGAGGTCGTTGGAATTCAGTGCGCCCACCAGCCGGCCGGCGGCATCGATCACCAGCACACTCGTCACCCGGTGCAACTCCATCACCTCGGCGGCGGCGACGGCCAGTTCGTCCTCGCGCACGGTCCTGGGCTGCGGGTGCATGACGTCGGCCGCGCGCAGGCTGCGCAGTTCGGCACCGCGCTCGATCAGCCGGCGCAGGTCACCGTCGGTGAAGATGCCCAGCGGCCGCCCTTGGCCGTCGACCACGGCGGTGAAGCCCAGGCCCTTGCCGGTCATCTCGCGCAGCAACGCATCCAGGCTGGCGGTGGGCACCACGCTCGGCACGGCATCGCCGCTGCGCATCAGGTCGCGCACGTGCATCAACAGGCGCCGCCCCAAGCTGCCACCGGGGTGCGAGCGCGCGAAGTCCTCGACGCGAAAGCCGCGTGCGTCCAGCAGCGCAACGGCCAGCGCATCGCCCAGGGCCATCTGCGCCGCCGTGCTGGCCGTGGGTGCCAGGTTCAGCGGGCAGGCCTCCTGCTCGACCGCGCACGACAGCACACCGTGCGCATGACGGGCGAGCGTCGACTGCGCCTGGCCGGTCATGGCCACCAGGGTCACCCCCAGGCGCCGCAACGCCGGCAGGATCGCCGCCAGCTCGTCGCTCTCGCCGCTGTGGCTGATGGCCAGCACCACGTCGCCTGCGGTCAGCATGCCAAGGTCGCCGTGGCTGGCTTCGGCCGGGTGCACGAAGAACGCTGGCGTGCCCGTGCTCGCCAGCGTGGCAGCGATCTTGCGCCCCACGTGCCCGCTCTTGCCCATGCCCATCACGACGACGCGCCCGCGGCACTCGAGCATCGCGCGCAAGGCCAGCGTGAAGCCCTCGCCCTGGCGCGCCATCAGCCCGCGCAGTGCCTCGATCTCGATCTCGATCGTGCGCGCGGCCAGCAGCAGCGCACGCGCGGGATCGAAGGCTCGGTGCAGGGTCACGCGGCTGCGGTGGTGCATTTAGGATCGGGCATTCTAGGTTCGCCCCTTCCGCACCCGTGGCCACCACGCTCGAAGTCGTCCTTCTGTACCTGGTGGCAGCGGTACTGGGCGTGGTCGTCTTCCGCACGCTGAAGCTGCCGCCGATGCTGGGCTACCTGGTGGTGGGGGTGCTGATCGGCCCCAACGCGCTGGCGCTCGCGCAGGACAGCAGCGGGGTCAAGTACCTCGCCGAGTTCGGCGTCGTCTTCCTGATGTTCGTCATCGGGCTGCAGTTCAACCTGCCCAAGCTGCGCAGCATGCGCACGCTCGTGTTCGGCCTGGGGCTGTCGCAGGTGCTGTTGACGGTGCTGGGCACGATGGCCGGCAACACGCTGCTGGCTTTTGCCTACACCGCGCTCACCGGCCGGCCCTGGGAGATGACGCTGGCCGGGGCCATCGTGCTGGGCAGTGCCCTGGCGATGTCGTCGACGGCCATCCTCGTCAAGCTGATGGCCGAGCGGCTCGAGCTCGAGAGCGAGCACGGCAAGCGCGTGCTCGGCGTGCTGCTGTTCCAGGACCTCGCGGTGGTCCCGCTGCTGGTGTTGATTCCCTCGCTCGGCCGCGCTGGCAGCGAGCTCGCGGTGGCCCTGGCGCTGGCGGTGCTCAAGGCCGGCGTGCTCTTGACGCTGCTGCTGGTGGGCGGGCAGCGCGTGATGCGTTGGTGGCTCACGCTGGTGGCGCGCCGGCGCAGCGAGGAGCTGTTCATGCTCAACCTGCTGCTGGTGACCCTGGGCCTGGCCTGGCTGACTGAACATGCCGGCCTGTCGCTGGCACTGGGCGCCTTCGTCGCCGGCATGCTGATCGCCGAGACTGAATACAAGCATCAGGTCGAGACCGACATCCGCCCCTTCCACGACGTGCTGCTGGGCCTGTTCTTCATCACCATCGGCATGAAGCTGGACTGGCACGAGGTGCTCGACCGCTGGCTGCTGGTGCTGCTCTTCACGACACTGCCGGTGCTGGCCAAGTTCGGCCTGATCGCCGCCCTCGCACGGCTGTTCCGCGCCCAGCCCGGCACCGCGCTGCGCACCGGCCTGTACCTCGCTTCGGCGGGCGAATTCGGCTTCGTGCTGCTGACCCTGGGCGCCGACCACGGCCTGCTTGGCACGCACTGGGTCAGCCCGGTGCTGGCCAGCATGGTGCTGTCGATGCTGGCCACGCCCTTCATCGTGACCTGGAGCGACCGCATCGTGATGCGCCTGTCGGCCAGCGACTGGCTGCTGCAGTCGGTGCAGCTCACCACCATCGCCAAGAAATCCATCCGCACCGAGCAGCACGTCATCATCTGCGGCTACGGACGCAGCGGCCAGAACCTGGCGCGCATGCTCGACACCCAGCGCATCCCCTACATGGCGCTGGACCTGGACCCCGACCGCGTGCGCCAGGCCGCCGCCGC
>JADZCL010000302.1 GCA_020851615.1 Rubrivivax sp. | reverse complement strand
GGGCTGTCCAGGCAGCCGATCAGGTTCATCACCGTCGACTTGCCGCAGCCGCTGGGGCCCATGATGGCGACGAACTCGCCCGCCTGCACGTCCAGGTCGACCCCGCGCAGCGCCTGGAACGCCGCCTGGCCGCTGCCGTAGACCTTGGTGATGCCGCGCAGCCGGATCAGCGGCTGCGCGGGCGCGGCGGGCGCGGTGGTCATCGTGCCGCGGCGGCCTGATCGACGATCACCGCCAGGCCCTCGGCAAGACCCTCGCCGCGGACCTCGGTCTGGCGCCCGTCGCTGAGGCCGCGCTGCACCGTCAGCGCCACCGGCTTGCCCTCGCGCAGCACCCACAGCGTGCCTTCGCCGCCGCCCTTGCCCGCGCCGGCCGGGGCCGCGCTGCGGCGCGGTGTGCTGGGCGGGCGCGGCATCAGCCGCGAGACGATCGTGCTGCCGCTGGCGGCGGCAGGGCCGCCCGCCGGCGCGCCGTTCACGGGGCTGAAGCGCAGTGCGCTGTTGGGCACCAGAAGGACGCCGTTGCGCTCGACGGTGGCGATGACGGCCGTGGCCGTCATGCCCGGGCGCAGCGAGAGATCGCTGTTGTCGACGTCCAGCTGCGTGGTGTAGGTGACGACGTTGTCGGTGGTGGTCGAACCAAAGGCGACCCGCGTCACGGTGGCCGGGTATTCGCGCCCGGGTTGCGAGGCGACCGTGAAGCGTGCGCGCTGGCCGCTGCGCAACTGGGCGACATCGGCTTCGTCGACGTTGACCGAGAGCTTCATCGAGCGCAGGTCCTCGGCCAGCGTGAACAGCGTCACCGCCTGCAGCGAGGCGGCCACCGCGTTGCCCGGCTCGACGTTGCGCGCCAGCACGACGCCGTCGATGGGCGAGCGGATCGCGGCCTTGGCCAGGCTGGTCTGGCTGGTCGAAAGGGTCGCCGTGGCCTGGGTGATGCTGGCCTTGGTGGCCGCGAGATCGGCGGCCGCGCGCGCGGCGCTGGCGCGGGCGCTGTCGAGTTCGGTTGCCGCAGGCAGCTTGCCGTCGGAGAGCCGCGCCACCTCTTCCAGGCGCGCCAGGCGCGCCATCGCTTCCTGCTGCGTCGCCACGGCCTGCGCGCTGCGCGCATGGGCGGCCTGCAGCTCGGCGCGGGCGGCCGCCACGGCGTCGGTCAGCCGGGCGCGGTCGAGTTCGACCAGCAGCTGCCCCTTCTTCACCGTGTCGTTGACGTCCACCCGCACCTGCGTGACGGTGCCCGACAGCTCGCTGCCCACGGCCACCGAGCGCGTGGGTTGCAGCGTGCCCGTGGCGCTGACGCTGACCGCCAGGGCCCCGCGCTTGATCGGCTGCGTGAGGTACTGCGGCGCGGCCTGCTGCGCCGCCTGCCGCTGCCAGAACCACAGCCCGGCGCCGGCGATCAGAAGCAAGAGCAGCACCAGCACAGTCGACGGGCGACGCCACCAGGGGCGCTCGGTGCTGGCCAGCAGCTCCTGCAGATCGGACGGTTCGCTCACGGGCGCGTGCTCCTGGCATCGGGGTCGGGGTTCCAGTGTCCGCCCAGTGCCTTGTAGAGGCGGACATGGCTGGCGGCGAGGTCGACGCGGGCGCTGAGCAGTGCATCGGCGGCACTCAGGGCGCTGCGCTCGGCGTCGAGCAGGCTGAGGAAATCGGCCACCCCGCCCTCGTAGCCGATGCGGGCCAGGCGCCGCGCTTCGTCGGCGCTGCGGGCGGCGTCCTGCAGCGTGGCCGCGCGAGCCCCGGCCGTGGTGAGTGCGGCGAGCGCGTCTTCGACGTCGCGCACGGCGCCCAGCACGGCGGCCTGCCAGTCGTTGCGCGCGGTGGCAAGCGCCGCCTGCTGCGCCTGCACGCGTGCTGCGCCCGCACCCCCGTCCAGCAAGGGCCAGTCGATGGCCGCGGCAAGGCCAGCCAGCAGGGCCCCCGAGCCGCCGAGGGCCGACCACGAAGCTGCCTGCAGCGCAAGGTTGCCGCTCAGGCGCAGCTGCGGGCGGCGCTCGGCTTCGCGCTGCGCCAGCGTGGCCAGTTGCGCTTGGATTCGCAGGCCTGCAGCCTGCAGGTCATAGCGCCGCTGCAGCAGCTCTGCGGGCTGCGCCAGCGCCGGCAGCCGCGGGGCCTGCAGGATGCGGGGCGTGCCGGTCGTGTCCAGCTGTGCCAGCACGCCCGTGGGCGCGCCTGGTGCTTGCCCAAGCAGCAGCGCCAGCCCGTGCAAGGCCTGTGTCTGCGCAAGCTGCAGGGCGTCCAGACGAGCCTGCAGCTGCAAGACCGCGCTGCGTGCCTGCTCGACCTCCAGGCCACTGGCCAGTCCGCTCTGCTGGCGCTGCAGCACCAGGGCCAGCGTCTGTTGCTGGCTCTGCAGGCTGCGGGTGGAGCCTGCGTGTTGCGCACGGGCACCCTGCCATTGCAGATAGGCCAGGGCCGCCTCGGCCGCGATGGCCAGTCGTGTGGCCTGCAGCGTGCTGGCCGTGGCTTGCAGATCGGCGTCGGCGGCGGCCAGCGCGGCGGCATTGGCGCCGAAGAGGTCGGCCTCCCAGCTGGCATCCAGGGCCAGGCCAAGGCTGCTCGCGCTGCGCCCGCCGCTGCGGTTGCGGCCGGCACGGGCACCCAGGCCCAGGCCGGGCTCGCCCGCCGCTGCGGTCAGCGCGCGCTGCGCCCGCGCACGCTCGAGGTTGATCGCTGCGGCACGCAGCTCCAGGTTGTGTGCCAGCGCAGCGTCGACGAGAGCGGTCAACCGGGCATCGTCAAAGCCGCGCCACCAGTCGGCGTCCGCCTGCGGGCCTGAGGCGGCCAGCGCCACCGACCATTGCGCAGGCACCGGCGAGGCCGCCTGGGCATCGCGCGCGGTGGGTGTGGCGGGTGCGGCCGTCTGCGCCGCCCAGGGCGCGCAGCCGCTGACGGCCAGACCCAGCGTCAGCGTGATGAAGAAGGGCCGCAGCGCACCGGGGGTGGGCAGGTGGGGCAACAAGCGATGCATGGCTTGGCCGTTTCTAACCGGCGCGCTTGGCAGCAATATGACTGCCATGTAAAGAAGAGACGCCGCCCACCGGGGCTGTGCCGCGGCTACTGGAAGGCGACTTCGGCAAAGCTGCGCAGCTTGCGGCTGTGCAAGCGCCCGGGACGTTCCTGGCGCAGCAG
>JADZCL010000301.1 GCA_020851615.1 Rubrivivax sp. | reverse complement strand
CGATCCGCACCGCTGTTTCGCTTTCACGACGCGCGGCGACTGCCTGCATCACAAGGTGGCTTGGCGGCCCGGTGACTGGCTGGTGTTTGGCAGCGAGAGCGCAGGGCTGCCCGCGGCGCTGCGCGAGAGTTTCCATGCGGACCAGCGGGTGCGCCTGCCGATGCGAGCCGGCCAGCGCAGCCTGAACCTGAGCAACGCCGTGGCGGTGGCCGTGTTCGAGGCCTGGCGCCAGAACGGCTTTGCGGGTGGCGACTGATCAGCCCTCGGCGCGGCTCTGCCGCGCCATCAGTGCACTCATCGCCGCGCCGGGTTGCAGACGCCCCTCCAGCACGTCCACCACCGCCTGCGTGATCGGCATCTCGACGCGGCACTGCACGGCGCGCTCGGCGGCGGTTCGCGCCGTGTAGGCCCCTTCGGCAACATGCCCCAGGCATGCCAGGGCCTGCGGCAGCGCGAGCCCCTCGGCCAGCAGCATGCCCAGGCGACGGTTGCGCGACAGATCGCCAGTGGCCGTCAACACGAGGTCGCCCAGGCCCGACAAGCCCATGAAGGTCTCGGCGCGAGCGCCCAGTGCCAGGCCCAGGCGCGTCATCTCGGCCAGGCCACGGGTGATCAGGGCAGCCCGCGCATTGAGGCCGGGCGCGCCCGGCGCGCCGCGGGCGGCCAGGCCATCGAGCATGCCGGTGGCGATCGCCAGCACGTTCTTGAGCGCGCCGCCGACCTCGACCCCGATCACGTCGGTGGCGGTATAGACGCGCAGCGCCTCACCGTGCAGCGCCTGCGCGGTGCGTTCGGCAAGGGCCGCGTTGGCGCTGGCCACAACCAGCGCCGTGGGCTGTCCACGCGCCACCTCGAGCGCAAAGCTCGGCCCCGAGAGCACCGCCGCCGGTACCGCGGGGCGCAGCGCACGGGCGATCTCGTTGCCGAGCTGGCCGCTGCCGGATTCGAAGCCCTTGCACAGCCAGACTGCGGGCTGCGCCGCGGGCAAGGCGAGCAGCGTCTGGCGCAGGCCGGCCATCGGCGTGGCCAGGAGAAGCAGGCCCGCCGCGGCGTGGCGGCAGGCGAGGTCGAAGTCGTGCCCGATGCGCAGCGAGGAGGGCAAGGCCACTTCAGGCAGGTAGCGCGAGTTGCACCGGGCCTGCCGCATCTGCTCGACCTGCGTCGGGTCGCGCGCCCACAGCAATACGTCGTGGCGCGCAGCCAGTGCGACCGCGACACCGGTGCCCCAGGCACCTGCGCCGAGCACCGTGATCTTCATCGCGCAAGTGCAGCGAGGTGGCGAGGCGGCAGCGCCCAGCGCGGCTCAGTTCAAACCGGTGATGATGCGCGAACCATTGTTCTGCTGCGCCGCCTGTTCCTGCTGGGCCTGGAACATGGCCTGGAAGTTGACTTCGTTGAGCAGGATCGGCGGGAAGCCCGCGCGCGTGCAGACGTCCGAGACGATGGCGCGCAGGTAGGGATAGATCATCTGCGGGCAGGCGATGCCGACGATGCCCTGCATCTGGTCGTCCGGGATGTGGCGGATCTCGAAGATGCCGGCCTGCTTGGCCTCGACCAGGAAGAGCACCTTGTCGCCGACCTTGGTCGTGACGGTGGCGGTAACCGTGACCTCGTAGATGCCGTCAGCGATCTGCCCCGCACCGACGCCGAGCTGGATGTCGACCTGCGGCTGCTGCTGCTCGAGCAGAATCTCCGGCGAATTGGGCTGCTCCAGCGACAAGTCCTTCAGGTACATGCGCTGGATGTTGAATACGGGATTCGCTTCGTCGGCCATCGTTGGTCTCTCGGGTGAAGCGCCTGCGGCAGGTCGCGCGCGGGCAAACGGGCGATTATGGCCTGCGCCCGGCGCACTCAGGCGCCAAGCAGCGGCAGCAGGCCGCCGGCGCGGTCCAGCGCGATGAGGTCGTCGCAGCCGCCGACGTGAGTCGTGCCAATGAAGATCTGCGGCACGGTGCGCCGGCCGGTGAGCTGCATCATGCGATCGCGCTCAGCCGGGTCGAGGTCGATGCGGACTTCCTCGATCTCCTGCACGCCGCGCTGCTTCAGCAAGGCCTTGGCGCGCTGGCAGTAGGGGCAGACCTCGGTGGTGTACATGCGCACGGCGTTCATGCCGGGGCCCTCGGGTCGTTGTGATGCGCGCATTGTGCTGTCCGCGACAAGCCCTTGCAGGCGACCCCGCTGCGGGTCGACGCAGGAGGGTTCAGCGTGCCTTCTCGAGCGGCAGGCCGGCCTCGCGCCAGGCGCCGTTGCCCCCGGACACCGCGACGGCCCGCTCGTAGCCGGCGCGGCGCAACTGCGCTGCAGCGCGGCCCGCGCGGGCGCCCGAGGCACACATGACGATCACCGGCAGCGCCTTGTTGGCCGGCAGCTCCTTGGCGCCGGCCAGTGCAGACAGGGGCACGTTGCGGGCCCCGGCGGCATGGCCAGCGGCGAATTCAGCCGATTCGCAAACGTCGATCAGCACGCCCTTCTCGCGATTCATGAGTCGCACGGCCTCGGCGGGTGACACGCGGGCGACGCCACCCTTGCCGATCATGGGCCAGGCCAGCATGCCGCCGGACACCAACGCAAGGAGGATGAGCGGCCAGTTCTCGAGAATGAAAGTCACGGTGGAGGGCGCGCGCAGCGCCGGTGCAAAGCCTCGGGTGGCGCCGATTATCGGCAAAGCCGCGGCCGACCCGGCCACCGCAGGCTCTGCAGGCGGACGCTACACGCCGAGGTAGCGGTGCAGGATTTCCGGCTGCGCCTTGAGCGACGCGGCCGACCCTTCGTGCGCGATGATGCCGTTATTGAGGATGTAGACCCGGCTGGCCAGCGCGAGTGTGGCAGCGATGTTCTGCTCCACGAGGATGATCGTCTGCCCGGCCTCGGCGAGCTCACGGCAGGCGCGCACGAGCGATTGCACGATCACCGGGGCCAGGCCTTCGAAGGGCTCGTCGAGCAGGACGATCTTGGGGTCACGCACGAGGGCCCGCGCAATGGCCAGCATCTGCTGCTCGCCGCCGGAGAGATCGGTGCCGCGGCTCGTGCGCCGTTCCTTCAGGCGCGGAAACATGGCGTAGATGCGTTCTAGCGGCCACTTGTTGCCCGCTGTCAGCCCCGCCAGGATGATGTTCTCCTCGACGTTCAGGCTGCCGAAGATGCGCCGGTCTTCGTGCACCAGCTGCATGCCCGCGCTGGCGATCTGGTGGGACTTCTTCCCTGCCAGGTCGAGCCCGTCGAGCTTGACGCTGCCGCTCTGCGGCTTGACCACGCCCATCAGGCTCTTGAGCGTGGTCGACTTGCCCGCACCATTGCGCCCGAGCAGGGCGACGACTTCGTTCTTCTCGACGCGCAGCGAGACATCGAACAGGATATGGCTGTCGCCGTAGTAGCTGTTCAGGCCAGAGACTTCAAGCAGGCTCATTCGGCACCTGCCTCTTCGTGAATGCCGCCAAGATAGGCCTCCTGGACTTCGGCGTTGCTGCGGATTTCCTCGGGCGTCCCCTCGACGAGCAGCCTCCCTTCCTGGAGCACGGTGATCCGCTCGACGAGCTCGAAGAGCGAATCCATGTCGTGGTCGATGACCACCAGGGTGCGACCCTTGGCAATCGACTTCAGCAGGGCCACGGTCTCGACGCGCTCCTGCGGGCTCATGCCAGCCAGCGGCTCATCCAGCAGCAGCAGGCTGGGCGAGGTTGCCAGCGCCAGCCCGATCTCGAGGCGGCGCTTCTCGCCGTAGGCGAGTTCGGCCACCGGCGTATCCAGGCGATCGGCGAGGTGCACGAGTGCTGCCGTGTGCTCGATCTGCGGGTCCAGCCCGCGCACCTTGGGCAGCGAGCGCAGCAGGTCAAGCTTGAACTTGCCGCGCAGCTCACCCAGTGCGGCAATCGCCAGGTTCTGGCGCACGGTCAGGCGGTCGAAGAGCTGGTTGATCTGGTAGCTCTTCGTCAGGCCGAGCTGGCATGCGTCGGAGACGTCCATGTGGGTGATGTCGCGGCCGTCGAAGACGATCTTGCCGGAGGTCGGCTTGACCTCGCAGGTCAGCATCTTGAAGAACGTGCTCTTGCCCGCGCCGTTGGGGCCGATGATGCCGCGGATCTCGCCGTGGTCGATGCTGAAATCGATGTTGCTGTTGGCCAGCAGGCCGCCATAGCGCTTGGTCAGGCCATGCACCTGCAGGATGGGTCCGCTGTGGCTCTTGGTGGCCTTGTGGCGGGACGTCGCTTCCAGACCCTCCGCGGCATGCGAGGCATGGACACGCGGCGAGGCGAGCGCAGCGGGTGCCGGCGCCGTGGTGGGCTTGCGCGGGCGCACGAGCCGATAGAGATCGACGATTGCGCCGACCAACCCGTGGCGCAGGAAAACGACCAGCAACACGAAGACGATGCCCAGCACGAGTTTCCACGTTGCACCCAGGTTGAGCGTGGTCTGGAACAGGTCGCTCAGGTACAGCCAGACGATCGCGCCCAGCAGCGGGCCGAACAGCCAGCCCGCGCCGCCGATCGCGGTCTGCATGACGATCTCGCCCGAGGT
>JADZCL010000300.1 GCA_020851615.1 Rubrivivax sp. | reverse complement strand
GAGGTGCAGCCGGTCGACCCGCAACGCATCCACGCGGTGTCCATGCAGTACCTCGACCAACTGGCCCTTGCCCTGCGCGCGGACTGGGAGGCCGCCTGGGAGGCCCACCAGGTGCGTGAAGGCTACGCCCCCAGTCATGCCCAGGCCGGACGGCGCGCGCTGGCCAACCTGGCCCTGGCGATGCGCGTGCGCGCGGCATGCCTGGACGGCGATCCCGTCTGGCCCGGCCGCGCCTATCAGCGCGTGAAGGATGCCGCCAACATGACCGACCGCCTGGGTGCGCTTACCGCGCTCATCGCCGCAGGCTCTGACCTTGCCGAACACGCACTGGCGCACTTCCACACCGCCTTCCACCACGACGCGCTGGCCCTGGACAAGTGGTTCACGGCGCAGGCCCTGGCGCCCGAGGCACCGGGCAGCAGCACAAGCCGCGTGCTGGCGCGCGCGCGCGAGCTGCTCAAGCACCCGGACTTCTCGCTGCGCAACCCCAACCGCGCACGCAGCCTGCTGCTCAACCTGTGCACGGCCAATCCGGCTGCGCTGCACCGCACCGACGCCTCGGGCTATGTGTTCTGGACCGAGCAGCTGCTCGCGCTCGATGCCTTGAACCCGCAGCTGGGCGCCCGCCTGGCGCGCGCGCTGGATCGCTGGGCGGCTCTGGCCGAACCCTATCGCAGCGCGGCCCGCGAAGCGATTGCACGCGTCGCCGCCCGCCCCGACCTCAGCGCCGACACGCGCGAGATCGTCACCCGCTCCCTGGAGGCCTCATGAAGACCATCAGCCTGACTCAGTACCTGATCGAGCAGCAGCGCGAGCACGGCCACATTCCGGGGCAGTTGCGCCTGCTCATCGAGGTCGTCGCACGCGCCTGCAAGCGCATCGCGATCGCCGTCAACAAGGGGGCCCTGGGTGACGTGCTGGGCACAGCCGGCAGCCAGAACGTGCAGGGCGAGGTGCAGAAGAAGCTCGACGTCATCAGCAACGAGGTGCTGATCGAGGCCAACGAGTGGGGCGGCCACCTGGCGGGCATGGCCAGCGAGGAGATGGACTCGATCCACGTCGTGCCCAATCGCTACCCGCAGGGCGAGTACCTGTTGATGTACGACCCGCTGGACGGCAGCAGCAACATCGACGTCAACGTCTCGATCGGCACCATCTTCAGCGTGCTGCGCAAGGTCGGCCACACGCGCGGCGTCGCCGAGGAGGACTTCCTCCAGCCCGGGCGCCACCAGGCGGCAGCGGGCTACTGCGTCTACGGGCCGCAGACCATGATGGTGCTCACGGTGGGCAACGGCGTGGCGATGTTCACGCTCGACCGCGAGACCGGCTCCTGGGTGCTGACGCAGGACCAGGTGCAGATCCCGGAGGACACGCGTGAGTTCGCAATCAACATGTCCAACATGCGCCACTGGGCACCACCGGTGCGCCGCTACATCGACGAATGCCTGGCCGGCAAGGAAGGCCCGCGCGGCAAGGACTTCAACATGCGCTGGGTGGCCAGCATGGTCGCCGACGTGCACCGCATCCTCAGCCGCGGCGGCATCTTCATGTACCCCTGGGACAAGCGCGAACCCGCCAAGCCGGGCAAGCTGCGCCTGATGTACGAGGCCAACCCGATGGCCTTCCTTGTCGAGCAGGCCGGCGGCTGCGCCACCAACGGCCAGCAACGCATCCTCGACATCGTGCCCACCAAGCTGCACGAGCGCGTCAGCGTCATCCTCGGCTCGAAGAACGAGGTCCAGCGCGTGACGGACTACCACACCCAGGCCGCCCCGCCGGCCTGATGCGCCACCCGCAGCAGTGCGCACGCGGTTTATCGCTATACTGGCGGGCTTGCTGCCGGTGTAGCTCAGTTGGTAGAGCAGCGCATTCGTAATGCGAAGGTCGACAGTTCGAGTCCGTCCATCGGCACCAACCGGATCAAGGGGTCAGCTTCCCGCAGTGAAACGGGGCTGGCCCCTCTTCCTTTCAGGCGCTGGTTCCGCCACTTCAACTCTTGGCCAGCGCCTCGCGAACCGCAGCCAGTTGCCGCCGTGAAACCGGCAGCCATTCGTCGATGGGTGCCACGCGCACGGCCCAGCCCTCCTCGCCGCCGGCATCCACATGGCGGCGAAGTTCGCGCACCGCGCGAGCAGCAACCAAGGCGTTGCGGTGCACGCGGATGAAGCCCGCACCCAGGCGCCGCTCGAGTTCGACGAGTGAGTCGTCCAGCAGATGGCTGTCCTGTGCGGTACGCAGCGTGACGTACTTCAGCTCGGCCTTGAGCAGCAGCACGTCCGCCACCGGGATGCGTCGCAACTGGCCACGATCCTGGGCCACCAGGACCGGCTCCTCGACCAGCGGCGCGCCCTGGCTGTCGACCGGCCAGCGGCGCTGCACGACACGCTGCAGCGCGGCCCGCAGCCGTTCACGCCGCACCGGCTTGGTCAGGTAGTCGACCGCGTCGAGCTCGAACGCGTGCAGGGCGTGGTTGCCGTGCGCGGTGACGAAGACCACCGCCGGCGGCTGCGGCAGCGAACGCAGCGCTGCGGCGAGCTGCATGCCGTCGCGACCAGGCATGCGGATGTCCAGCAACACCAGATCGCATGGCACATCGTGCAGCAGCACCAGCGCCGACGCCGCATCGCCCACGTCACCGACGAGTTCGACGACGGGCTCGGTCACCTCGGCCAGCAGGGTGCGCAGGCGCAGCCGCGCGAGCTCCTCGTCGTCGACAACCAGCGTACGCAGGGCGGGGATCACAAGGGCACCGTGATGCAGGCGTGAAAGCCCTGCGCGTCACGCCAGGTCTCGCATTGCCCGGCAAGGTCGTGCAGCAGGCGCAGCCTCTCACGCACGTTCTCCAGCGCCATGCCATGCCCGGTCGGCGATGGCTCGTCACCGACCGTGTTGTGCACGGTCACCGTGGCCTGCGCGCGCCGCACGCGTGCCTCGATGCGGATCTGTCCGCCGCCGGCCGCCGGTTCGATGCCGTGGCGGACTGCGTTCTCCACCAGCGGTTGCAGCACCAGCGGCGGCACCTGCGCCTGCAAGGCGCGCGGCTCCAGGTCCCAGCTCACCTGCAGCCGCGCACCAAAGCGCACCGCCTCGATCGCCAGGTAGCGCCGTGCCAGTGCCACCTCGTCGGCCAGCGTCACCGCGCTGCCGCTCTCGGCCAGCGCCACGCGGAAGAGCTCGGCCAGATCCTCGAGCACCTCCTCCGCACGCGCGGGATCGACGCGCACCAGCGCCACCGCCGTGTTCAGCGTGTTGAAGAGGAAGTGCGGCCGGATGCGCGACTGCAACTCGGCCAGGCGCGCGCTGCTGACGGCAGGCTGCCACATGCGTGCCCGCAGCTCGAGCCAGCCCCACAACCCGGCTGCCAGGCCCACACCGGCCAGCAGCATGCCGATCATCCGCAACAGGCCCCCTTGCGCCAGGCCGCCGAGCACAAGAGGCCACCACACCAGCATCGATACCAGCGCGCCCAGCACGAGCATCACGGCCCCACGCTCCACCCGGCCGCGCGGCGCCAGCCAGCGCCGCAGCGCACACAACAGCGCCAGCCACAGGATGGTGCCTGCCGCACCGCCGAATGCCGCCGCACCCTGCCGCACCAGCCAGTCCGCGGCGTTTGCGCTGCCGGCCAGCACCGCTATCGCCAGCGCCAGCTGCACCAGCAGGACCGCTCGCAGGCCCAGGGCCGGCTGGCAGACGTCGAAGGCGGCCGCCGGGCTCTCGTCGGCAAGCGTGTTGAAGCCCGTGAGCGCATGCAGCGAACCCCGGAATTCGCCCCCGCGATCGCTTTGCGGCCAGAGGCTGGCCGCTCGGCTGCCGGTGGGCCCGAAGTCGGGCGGATGATCCTTGGGCTCGGACATGGCTGCGCTGCGGACGCCGCCGATAATACGCAGCTCCCTGCCGCCTGCCCCGTTTGCGCGGGCGGTCCCGCGCCCTGTCGGCGCTGCTGCCTGACCTTGCCCCGCACATGTCCAGCGATCCCCTGGCCAACAAGGCTCATGCCTGGTCGGCGCTCTTCTCCGAGCCGATGAGCGAACTCGTCAAGCGCTATACGGCCAGCGTCGGGTTCGACCGGCGGCTGTGGCAGGCCGACATCCAGGGCAGCCTCGCGCACGCACAGATGCTCGCCAGCGTAGGCCTCATCAGCGCGGCCGACCTTGACGCCATCCGCCAAGGGATGGCGCAGATCGCCGACGAGATCGAGTCCGGCCGCTTCGAGTGGAAGCTCGAACTCGAGGATGTGCATCTGAACATCGAGGCGCGGCTGACCGCCCTGGTTGGCGACGCCGGCAAGCGCCTGCACACCGGCCGCAGCCGCAACGACCAGGTGGCCACCGACGTGCGCCTGTGGCTGCGCGGCGAGATCGACCGCCTGCAGCCACTCCTGGCGGCGATCCAGCGTGCCCTCGTCACGCTGGCCGACGCGCACGTCGAGACGGTGATGCCCGGCTTCACCCATCTGCAGGTGGCGCAACCGGTGAGCTTTGCGCACCACCTGCTGGCCTACGTCGAGATGTTCGCGCGCGACAGCGAGCGCCTGGCCGACGCGCGCCGCCGCGTCAACCGCCTGCCGCTGGGCGCGGCCGCGCTGGCCGGCACCAGCTATCCCCTGGATCGCGCCCAGGTGGCACGCGAGCTCGGCTTCGAGGGCCTGTGCGAGAACAGCCTGGACGCGGTGAGCGATCGCGATTTCGCGCTCGAGTTCTCCGCCTTTGCGTCGATCTGCATGGTCCACGTCTCGCGCCTGGCCGAGGAGATCGTGTTGTGGATGAGCCAGAACTTCGGCTTCATCGACCTCGCCGACCGCTACTGCACGGGCTCGTCGATCATGCCGCAGAAGCGCAATCCCGACGTCGCCGAACTCGCCCGCGGCAAGACCGGCCGCGTGGTTGGCCACCTGATGGGGCTGTTGACCCTGATGAAGGGCCAGCCGCTGGCCTACAACAAGGACAACCAGGAAGACAAGGAGCCGCTCTTCGACACCGTCGACACGCTCTGCGACACCCTGCGCATCATGGCCGAGATGATAGAGGGCCTGCGCGTCAAGCCCGACGCGATGGAACGCGCGGCCCGCCGCGGCTACGCCACAGCGACCGACCTTGCCGACTACCTGGTCAAGAAGGGCCTGCCCTTCCGCGACGCCCACGAGGCCGTTGCGCACGCGGTGAAGGCCGCCCTGGCGCGCGGCGTCGACCTGGCCGAACTCACGCCGGCCGAGCTGCAGGCCATCCACCCCCTCATCGGCGCCGACGCCGCGCCGGTGCTGACGCTGCGCGGCTCGATGCATGCCCGCGGCGTGGTCGGCGGCACCGCGCCCGAGCAGGTGCGCACGCGCATCGCAGCCCACCAGGCCCGCCTGGCGGCGGCTTGATCGACGGCAGCGCCGGCGCCGGCGCTGCGATCAAGGCGCTACGCTCGCCATCATGTCGCCGCGCCGCCGCTGGGTCGCCCATCTCGACATGGACGCGTTCTATGCCTCCGTCGAACTGCTGCGCTACCCCGAGCTGAAGGGTCTGCCGGTCGTCATCGGCGGGCGGCGGCGGCACCAGCCGCAGCCGCTGCCCGATGGCAGCCGCCGCTTTGCCACACTGCGCGAGTACACGGGCCGCGGCGTCATCACGACGGCAACCTATGCCGCACGCGCCTTCGGTGTCAACTCGGCGATGGGCTTGATGAAGGCCGCAGCCCTGTGCCCGCAGGCTGTCCTGCTGCCGGCCGACTTCGACGAGTACCGCCGCTACTCGCGGGCCTTCAAGGCCGCGGTGGCCGAGATCGCGCCGGAGATCGAGGACCGCGGGATCGACGAGATCTACATCGAGCTCACCGACCTGCCCGGTGCCCAGGACACCCTGGGCCACGACGCCTGCGGCGGCGTGCGGGCGCTGGCACAGGAGATCCGCAACAATGTGCGCCGCGCAACCGGCCTGAGCTGCTCGATCGGGGTCACGCCCAACAAGCTGCTGTCCAAGATCGCCAGCGAGCTCGACAAGCCCGACGGTCTCACGCTGTTGACCACTGATGACATCGCGCTGCGCATCTGGCCGCTGCCGGTGCGGCGCATCAACGGCATCGGCCCCAAGGCCGGCGCGCGGCT
>JADZCL010000299.1 GCA_020851615.1 Rubrivivax sp. | reverse complement strand
TCGTCACTCCTGAGCTGGGCCCAGGGCGTCGATGCGCAGGGGCTGCTGGCCGCCAGCGATGCGATCCGCAACCCGACGCAGCCGTTTCGCGCCACCGTCACGCTGATCGAGTTCGAGAAGGGCCGCCAGACCGACAGCACGACGCTGACCAGCTATGCCCGCACGCTGGAGGGCAGCGGTCAGTTCGCGACGCTGGTGCGCTTCGATGAACCCGCGCGCGATGCCGGCAAGCTGATGCTGAAGAACGGCAAGGACTTGTGGTTCTACGACCCGGGCACGAAGTCCAGCGTGCGCATCTCGCCGCAGCAGCGGCTGATGGGTGAAGCGTCCAACGGTGACGTCGTCACGGTCAACTTTGCGCGCGACTACAAGGCCAGCGACGGCGGTGAGGAGAGCGTGACCGACGGCGAGCGCAAGCCGCGCCAGGCGCGCAAGCTGCTGCTCGAGGCCGCGTCGGACGATGCCACCTACGCCGCGATCGAACTCTGGATCGACGCCCGCAACAGGCGTCCGATCAAGGCGCGCTTCCTTGCCGATTCCGGCCGCCTGCTGAAGACCGCGTACTACCGTCGCTTCCAGCTGCAACTCGGCGTGGAGCGCCCGACCGAGACGGTCATCATCGACGGCCTGGACCCACAGCAGGTGACGCTGGTGCGCCTGAGCGAGATTGCCGCGCGTAACATCCCGCCCACGTGGTTCCAGCGCGACTACCTGCCGCGCTTCCAGGGAGACTGAACCGATGCGACTCTTGCCCCGCGCCCACGCAGCGCTGTTGGTGCTCGCTGGCCTGGTGCTCTGTACGGGCGCCGTGCGGGCCGCGGACGAGGATGCACTGGCGCTCGAGGCCGAACCCGCGGCCGCACCCAAGCCTCGCGCCGACCTGCGCGCCTTCGTCGAACTGACTGCCGGGCGACTTGCCCAGCGCTACGACCTGGGGCGTGCGGATGTGCGCCGCGCCTCGCTCGATCTGGTCTGGGACCGCAAGCTCGACGCGCAGTGGCGGGCGGTCGTCTCCAATCGGCTGGACGACATGCACCCGGTCGATGCCGGTGAGCGAAGCACGCTCAACAGCCTGCGCGAGGCCTTCGTCGGCTGGCAGGACAGCGAGGGCCGGCTGGCCCTGGACCTCGGTCGCATCAACCACCGCAACGGGCCGGCCTACGGCTTCAACCCGACCGACTACTTCCGTGACGGTTCATCCCGGGCGGTCACCAGCGCCGATCCGCTGGCCCTGCGCGAGAACCGCCTGGGCACGGTGATGTTGCGCGGGCAGTGGCTGTGGCCATCCGCCAGCGCCGGCCTGGCCATCGCTCCCAAGCTGCGCGATCACGCCAGCGGCGCGTCCTTCAGCACCGACCTGGGCGCCACCAATCATGCCGATCGCGTGTTGCTGGCACTGGGCGCGCAGCCGTCGGAGCGCACGAATGTGCAGGCGTTCGCGTTCCACGAGCGCGGGGTCGGGGCGCAGATCGGCGCCAGCGGCACCGCGCTGCTGGGTGACGCGACAGTTGCCTTCATCGAGTGGTCCGGTGGGCGTGGCGCCGACCTGCTTGCGGCCAGCCTGGGTCCGACGGCGGTCGTGCGCACGCGCCAGCAGGCGGTGCTGGGCCTGACCTACACGATCGCCAGCCGGCTGTCGGTCACGGCCGAGCTCGAGTACAACGGCTTCGCCCTGGACAAGGCCGGGTGGCGCTCGGCCCTGGCCACGCATGGGCTCGAGGCAATGGGCGCCTATCTCTATGAAGTGCAGCGCCGACAGGACGTCGCCTCACGGCGTGCAGCCATGCTCTACATCACCCAGAAGGATGCCGGCATCAAGAACCTGGACCTGACCGGACTGGTGCGCTACAACGCGCTCGACCACAGCCGCTTCCTGTGGGCGGAAGCCCGCTACCACTTCAACCGCGTCGACCTTGCGCTGCAGTGGCAGGCCAACCAGGGCGGCGCGCTGAGTGAGTACGGCGCGCAACCAGGCCGCAGCCTGGTGCAGTTGCTGGCCGCGTTCTACTTCTGACCCAGCGCAGCCGGGCGCTGTGCCGGCGGTCAGGCCTGGCGGAAGGCCAGCACCACGTTGCTGCCGCCAAACGCGAACGAGTTCGAGAGCGCAAGCGCCAGGCGGCCGACTTCGCGCCCTTCGCCCTGAACGTGATCGACGCCGGCGCAGGCCGGATCGATCGCGGCGCGGTGCGCCGTCGGCGGGATCATCGCCTTGTGCACCGCCATCACGGTCACCAGCGCCTCGATCGCGCCGGCCGCGCCCATCAGGTGGCCATGCATCGACTTGGTCGCGCTGACGGCCAGTTGCGGCGCGGCGGCACCGAAAAACTGCCGCAGCGCGTCGATCTCGACCGGATCGCCTTCGGGCGTTGCGGTGCCGTGCGCGTTGACGTAGCCGACCTCGTCAGGGGACGCCCCGGCGCTGCGCAAGGCGTCGCGCAGCGCGCGCAGCTGACCTGCGGCCAGCGGCGCGGTGATGTGGCCGTGGTCGCACGAACTGCCGGCGCCGGCCAGCTCGGCGTAGATGCGTGCTCCGCGCGCGCGCGCGTGCTCGCGCTCCTCGAGCACGAGGACGGCTGCGCCTTCACCGAGCACGAGTCCGTTGCGATCGGTGGCGAAGGGTCGGCAGGCCAGGCGTGCGGCCTCGTCGTCGGCGGCCGGGGCCAGGACCTGCATCGACAGCCAGGCCTTCACGATGCCGAAGGGCAGCGCGGCTTCGGCGCCGCCGGTGAGGGCGACTTCGCAGTCGCCGGCGCGGATGCGCCGGGCACCGTCGGCGATTGCCGCCGCGGCCGAAGCGCAGGCCACGGAGTAGGTGTAGCAGGTGC
>JADZCL010000298.1 GCA_020851615.1 Rubrivivax sp. | reverse complement strand
GCGACGATTTCCCGGCCTTGCGCTTGGCGCATCGAACACCCGCACCCGCACGCGATGGAGCCATCCTTCCTGCCGGCAGGCGCCGTCACGGCGCTGCCGCTGCCCACTGCACAGTGGTCCTACCAGGTCATCCTGGTGCGGCTGGCTCTGGCGCTGGCGCTGGGCCTGCTGCTGGGGCTCGAGCGCGAACGCCGCGGCAAGGAGGCGGGGCTGCGCACCTTCGGCTTCCTGTCCCTGCTCGGCGCCCTGGGTGGCTCGCTGGGCGACGGCTTTGCGCTGCTGGCACTTGTGCTCACCGGTCTGCTCGCGGTACTGCTCAACGTCCACTCGCTGCGCAGTGGCGAAGGCGTGGAGCTGACCACCTCGGCGGCGATGTTCGTCACCAGCATGGCCGGCGTGCTGTGCGGCATGGGGCACACGATCACGCCGGCCTCGGTGATGGTGATCTCGACCGCGCTGCTGGCGTGGAAGGAGCGGCTGGCGGGCTTTTCGATGGGGCTGACCGAGGGCGAACTGCGCTCGGCGCTGCTGCTGGCCATCCTCGCCATCGTGATCTACCCGGCGCTGCCGGTGGGCGCCGTGGGGCCCTGGAAGATCGTCGAGCCGCGTGCGGCCTGGATCACGGTGATCCTGATAGCCAGCATCGGCTTCGTGAACTACATCCTCTGGAAGCTCTACGGCGCCCGCGGCATCGAGCTCTCGGGCCTGTTCGGCGGGCTCGTCAACAGCAACTTCACGGTCATCGAGATGACCACCCGCGTGCGCGAGTCCCAGGGGCGTTTCGCGCCGGTGGCTTATCGCGGCATCGTGGTGGCCCTGTGCGCCATGCTCGGGCGCAACGCAACGCTGTTGCTGATCCTGGCCCCCCTGGCCTTGCTGGCGTCGGTGGGCGCGTTTGCACTGATGCTCGCGGCCGGGGCGATGATGGCGGTGTTCGCGCACCTGCGTGCCAGTACCGCAGACGCGCACGAGACGACCGACCTGAAGCTGACGCTGCCGTTCTCGCTGCAGGTGGCGCTGAAGTACGGCGCGCTCTTCCTGCTGCTGCACATGGTGGGCATCCTGATGCAGCGCCAGTTCGGCGAAGCCGGCTTCTACCTCGTGACCGTGGTCGGCGGCCTGCTCTCCAGCGCCAGCGCGGTGGCGGCTGCAGCCAGCATGGCCTCGCAGGGCGAGATCTCGCCCCTGGTGGCCGGTCACGGCGCGGTGATCGCCTCGCTCACGAGCCTGGCCTTCAGCTTCTCCTTCGTGCTCCGCTCGGGCGACCGCCCGTTGGTGCGCAGACTGATGCTGTCCATGCTCGCCATCGCCGCCGCAGGCGGCCTGGGCATGCTGCTGGCCAGCGTGCTGCGGGCGCTGCTGGGGCCCTGGATCGAGGCGCTCAGCGCGTTGTGAGCGCGTTGTGAGCGTGCTCCCGGCGAAGATCGCGCTGGAATCGGGCCGGTGATGGTGGAGCCCCGGCTGCGACGCGGCCAGGGCTGGGGGCATGCGGGAAGATGACCAACGGCGCGCCGCCCGTCCGGGTCAGAGCCCTTCTTCGACCAGCTCGGCGGCCCGGATCAGTGCCCGGGCCTTGGCCTCGGTTTCACGCCACTCGAGTTCGGGCACCGAGTCGGCCACCACGCCGGCGGCGGCCTGCGCGTAGAGTGTCTGGTCCTTGACGATGCCCGTGCGGATGGCAATCGCCAGGTCCATGTCACCCGCGTAACTGAGGTAGCCGCAGGCGCCGCCGTAGATGCCGCGCTTGACCGGCTCGAGCTCGTCGATGATCTCCATCGCGCGTACCTTGGGCGCCCCGGTCAGCGTGCCCGCAGGGAAGGTCGCGCGCAGCACGTCGAGGTTGCTCACGCCATCCTGGAGCAGGCCCTCGACGTTGCTGACGATGTGCATGACGTGCGAGTAGCGCTCGATGGCAAAGGCCTCGGTCACCTTGACGCTGCCGACGCGGGCGATGCGGCCGATGTCGTTGCGCGCCAGATCGATCAGCATCAGGTGCTCGGCACGCTCCTTGGGATCGGCGGCCAGTTCGGCCTCGAGCGCCTCGTCCTGCTCGGGGGTGGCGCCACGCGGGCGCGTGCCGGCCAGCGGGCGGATGGTGACCTTGTCGCCAGCGGGCGTGTGCTCGTGGCGCACAAGGATCTCGGGGCTGGCCCCGACGATCTGGAAGTCGCCGAGGTCGTAGAAGTACATGTAGGGCGACGGATTGAGCGAGCGCAGCGCGCGGTAGAGTGTCAGCGGGCTTTCGGTGTAGCGCTTCTTCAGTCGCTGGCCGATCTGCACCTGCATCATGTCGCCCGCGGCGATGTACTCCTTGGCCCGCAGCACCGCACGCAGGAAGTCGGCCTGCTCGAACTCGCGCTCGACCGCGTAGGACGGCCCGCGCCGCACGGGCGGCGCGCTGACCGAAAAGCGCAGCTTGTCGACCAGTTCGGCCTGGCGGCGCTTGGCCTTGAACCAGGCCTCGGGCTGGCCGGGGTCGGCCCAGACGATGACGTACAGGCGGCCGGAGAGGTTGTCGATGATGGCCACCTCCTCCGTCTGCAGCAGCAGGATGTCGGGCACGGCCAGCCCGCCTTCCTTTTGCGTGCGCGCCAGGCGCGGCTCGATGCAGCGCACCGCGTCATAGCCGAAGTAGCCCGCCAGTCCGCCGCAGAAGCGCGGCAGGCCCGGACGCAGCGCCGGCCGCAGGCGCGCCTGGTAGGTGGCGATGAAGTCCAGCGGGTTGCCGGTGTGTGTCTCGCTGACGCGGCCGTCGGTGACGACTTCGGTGTGCATGCCGCTGGCGCGCAGCCAGGTGCGCGCGGGCAGGCCGATGAAGCTGTAGCGCCCGAAACGCTCGCCGCCGACGACCGATTCGAGCAGGAAGCTGCCGGCCTTGCCGCCAGCCAGCTTGAGGTACAGCGACAGCGGCGTCTCGAGGTCGGCGAAGGCCTCGGCGATGAGGGGGATGCGGTTGTAGCCCTGCGCAGCAAGGCTCTTGAACTCGAGTTCGGTGATCATGGCGGCCCTTGGGGTCGTCGGGCGCGGGCCGGTACGGCAGGCAACCCTTGTTTGCGGAGTGCGGGCTCAGGGCCCGCCAGGTGGCGATGAGCTCCCGAGCCGGGAGTCAGGCCGCGCAGCAGCGCCAGCGACGCCAGGGCCAGGCTCCCCGGTCACGGGAACCTGCACACGGGAGCGCTGCAAGGACGACGGGGGCGGCAGCCGCAAACATGGGCGCCAGTCTAGCAGCCGCCGCATGCGGCGGCCGGCTCCGGATCAGGCCAGCAGCGCAGCCAGATCGCCCAGGCGCTCGATCACCGCATCACAGTCGACGCCGTGCACGGGCTGGCCGTGGTTGTAGCCATAGCTCACCAGCACCACCGGGCAGCCCGCGCCACGCGCGGCCGCGGCATCGTTGCTCGAGTCGCCGATCATCAAGGTCGCCTCTGGCGGGCACTGCAAGGCCGCGCAGGTCTGCACGAGTGGCAGCGGGTCGGGCTTCTTGCGTGCGAACGCATCGCCGCCGAAGGTCACGGCGAAGTGGCCCGCCAGGCCCTTGGCCGCGAGCAACTGCTGCGCCAGCGCGCCGGGCTTGTTGGTCAGGCAGGCCAGGC
>JADZCL010000297.1 GCA_020851615.1 Rubrivivax sp. | reverse complement strand
GGCAACTCGGCCGGGCGCAGGTCGGCGGCGGCCTTGTCGAGCACGCCATTGACGTACTTGTGGCCATCCGTGCCGCCAAAGCTCTTGGCCACCTCGACCGCCTCGTTGATGCAGACGCGATAGGGGATGTCGAGGCAGTGCCGCAGTTCGTAGGCGCCGATCAGGAGCACGGCGTGTTCGATCGGCGACAGCAACTCGAGGCGCCGGTCCAGATGCCGCGCCAGCACCGCGTCCAGCGCCGCGGCATCGGTGATGCAGCCACGCAGCACGGTGTCGAAGTGCAGGCTGTCGCACTTGGCGAAGCCGTCCTGCTCGCGCAGATGGGCTGCAATGGTGTCGGCGTCGGCACCCGAGAGCAGCCGCTGATAGAGGCCCTGCAATGCGAACTCGCGCGCGCGCCGCCGCGCCGATCGCACCGCGGGCTTGCGCGAGGTCGCCGCGTTGCCGGTCGGGGCGGATGGGCTCGAGCTGGCGTTCACCCCAGGTCCTCCAGCAGGTTGGCCATCTCGACGGCCACGCGCGCCGCGTCGGCGCCCTTGTCGGCAGCGCGCGCCCAGGCTTGCGCTTCGTTCTCGACGGTGAGGATGGCGTTGGCGATCGGGATGCGATGGTCCAGCGCCACCCGTGTCACGCCCGCAGCGCTCTCGTTGGCGATCAGTTCGAAGTGATAGGTCTCGCCGCGGATCACGCAGCCCAGCGCGATCAGGGCGTCGCAATCGCCCTCATCAGCCAGCGCGGCCAGCGCGATCGGCACCTCGAGCGCACCGGGCACGGTGCAGTGCACGATGTCGCGCGCGTTGACCTGCAGCCGCAACAGCTCGGCCCGGCAGGCCTCGGCCAGCTTGTCGGTGATGTCGGCGTTGAAGCGCGCCTGCACGATGCCGATGCGCAGGTCCTCGCCGCTGGACTCGCCCCGGGTCCCCTGGTTGGCGCCTTGCATGAAGCGATCCTCCTGCTTGAACGAGGCTGTGTGCGCTCAATCGGCGGACACGAAGCCGGTGACCTCGAGGCCGTAGCCGGCCATGCTGGGCATGCGGCGCGGGTTGCTGAGCAGTCGCATGCGGCGCACGCCCAGCTCGCGCAGGATCTGCGCGCCCACGCCGTAGGTGCGCAGGTCAAAGGGATCGCGAGCCGTGGGCCCTGTGGCTGCAGCGGGTGCCAGCTGCGACAGCAGCAGCGCCGCATCCTGCGTGCAGTTGAGCAGCAGCGCCACGCCGTGCGGCGCCTCCTGCAGACTGCGCAGCGCGCGCCCGAGGGGCCAGGAATGACCGCCGGTGTCCGCATCGAGCAGGTCCACGGCCGTGAAGGGCTCGTGCGCCCGCACCAGCACCTCGTCGTTCTCGCTCCACTGTCCGTGCACCAGCGACAGGTGCAGGCCGCCGCGGTGGTCGCGCCAGACCTGGCAGTCGAAGTGGCCATAGGGCGTGACGAGGCTGCGCCCGCCCACGCGCTGGACCAGGGACTCGTTGCGGCTGCGGTAGCCGATCAGGTCGGCGATGGTGCCGATCTTCAGCTCGTGCTGGGCGGCGAAGACTTCCAGGTCGGGCAGCCTGGCCATCGTGCCGTCGTCCTTCATCACCTCGCAGATCACGGCTGCAGGCGTGAGCCCGGCCATGCGTGCCAGATCGCAGCCCGCCTCGGTATGGCCGGCGCGCATCAGCACGCCGCCGTCCTGCGCCTGCAAGGGGAAGATATGGCCGGGCTGCACGAGGTCGGATGCCTTGGCGTCGCGCGCCACCGCCGCCTGCACCGTGCGCGACCGGTCCGCCGCCGAGATGCCGGTGCTGACGCCGGTGGCGGCCTCGATCGAGACCGTGAAGGCGGTGCCGTGCCGTGTCCCGTTGCGCGAAGCCATCGGCGGCAGCTGCAGCCGCTCGCAGTGCTCGCGCGTCAGCGTCAGGCAGATCAGGCCGCGTGCAAAGCGCGCCATGAAGTTGATCGCCGCGGGGCTGACGTGTTCGGCAGCCAGGACCAGGTCGCCTTCGTTCTCGCGGTCCTCCTCGTCGACGAGGATGACCATGCGGCCGGCGGCAAGCTCGGCAACCAGCTCGGGGATGGGGGCAATGGGCATGGCGCTGATTGTAGGAGCGCGGCTTGTGGCGCCCCTGACAGGCCCCAGGCACGCGTCGGCGCCGACTACGCGTGCCGCGGTCGCAGCAGCAGGCGCAGATCGTCGCCGAACCGGGAAACGTCGTGCAGCGCAAAGCGTGGCGCCTGCGCCAGGTCGGCCAGCGGCGCCAGGTCGGCCAGCGGCCGGCCCGGGCCGATGAGCATCGACGCCTGGTAGAGCAGGATCTCGTCGACCAGCCCGGCCTGCAGCATGGATGCGTTCAGGCGTGGACCGGCCTCGACGTGCAGTTCGTTGCACTGGCGCCGGGTCAGTTCGTCGAGCACGGCGGGCAGGGACAGGCCATGTTGTTCCGACGGCAGGGCCAGGCATTCGACTCCGGGCAAGGCACCCGTGGATGGAGTCGAGGACGACGCGTCCGCTTGCGCGTGGAGCCAGAGCACGCCACCCGGGGGCCGCAGGATGGCCGCGCGCGTTGGCATGCGCATGCGTGGGTCCAGCACCACGCGCAGCGGCTGCAGCGCCGTCGGCACGAGGCGTACATCCAGCCGTGGGTCATCGGCCAGCACAGTGCCCACACCGGTGAGCACGGCGCTGGCGCGCCGGCGCCAGCGGTGGCCATCGCTGCGTGCCTGTGGCCCGGTGATCCACTGGCTGCGTCCGTCGGCCAGTGCCACGCGTCCGTCCAGGCTGCAGGCGATCTTCATCCTCACCCAGGGCCGGCTGCGGGTCATGCGCGAGAAGAAGCCAATGTTGAGTTCGCGGCAGCGCGCCGCATGGGCGTCTCCCGCCAGGAGGACTTCGATGCCTGCCTGGCGCAGTCGCTCCAGGCCCCGGCCATGAACGACCGGGTTCGGATCCAGGGCGGCGATGACGACACGCGTGAGGCCGGCTTCAATCAGCGCATTGCAGCAAGGTGGCGTGCGGCCGTGGTGAGAGCAGGGCTCGAGCGTCACCCAGCCCGTGGCGCCGCGTGGATCGATGCCCCTTGCGCGGGCATCGGCCAGGGCCATCACCTCGGCGTGGGCTGATCCAGCGGCCTGGGTGAAGCCTTCACCGATCACCGCGCCATTGCCAGCGGCAATGACGCAGCCCACCCGCGGATTGGGGTCGCTCACTCCGATCGACTGCTCCGCGAGCGCGAATGCCCGGTCCAGCCAGGCATCGTCCAGGGCAGTCATCGCGAGGTCTGGTGCCGCAGCCGTGTTCAGGTGGCGGGCTGGTGGTGCCAGGTGCGGCCGTCGACCAGCGGGGTGAGCGGGTCGTCGTCCGGGCAATCGAATGCCGTGATGCCGTCGCCAGCCCGGATGACGAGGAAATTCTGGTTGACGAGGTTCTCGCGCACCCCGACGTAGTTGTACGGGTGTTCACTGTTGCGAAGCCCCGGCGTGCCCGTACCGACGGCGCTCTGATTGCGCCGTGACGTGTAGCGGCAGATGCGGAAGGCGCTTGCGCTGGTGTCGGCGATTGCTGTTGCTAGCGGGTACAAAACACCCAGATCCAGTTCACTGCGGCCCGACCAGGTGTACGGGGTGGCGCTGGCGTAGCTGACGAAAATGGCGCAGTAATACGCAATGACCGTTGTGGCCGCAGGTGGCCCCGGTAGGGACTCGAAATAGCAGCTTGGCGGTGCAGGCGGGGCCACGGTGAGGTTCAGCGTAATCAGCGTTGACGGTGGGACGAAGGCGGGCCATGCCGATGCCGACGGTGCCTCCGCGTCGGCGGCCGTTGCTGCCGCCAGCCCTGTGGCGAAGCTGATGTAGCCGGAGAGGAGTCGGCCGTTGTTGGTCAGGCAAGGCACCTGGGACGGCGGGCAGGCTTGCTGGAGGTTGCCGGTGTTGTTGTTGAAGACCCAGACCAGGCCTGGCGGTGCGCCGGGTGGCGTGAAGGTGCTCGTGCCATTGGCGTTGGCTGTGGCCTGCGGCGGGATCGAGCGATGCCGGCGGCCGGGGTTCTGCGTCATCGTGCCGGTGGCGGGAACGATGAGCGCTCCTGCCAGCTCCGGCGGGGTGCGGTGGATTTCGGTGGCCAGCCGCACTTCCTGCGTCGTGCCGCCGCTGCGGTCGGCGCGGTCGACCCAGGTGACACGGACCTCGACTGTCTTGCGATTCTGCGCGGGACTATCGGTCACGGTGACCTGCCGCGTGAAGACGGCATTGATGCCGTTGACCGTGTTGGGCAGGTTGAGTTGTGTTGCCGGCACGCCCGTGACGATGTCGGCGTATGACACCCTGCCGGTCACGCTGTTGACGACCGCATAGGCACGCATCTCCTCGATCGCGTCGCTGGCCAGGCGAACCGCCTCGGCGCGCTGGCGGGCGACGTCCGAGTTCTGGCGCAGACCGCCTTGCATGGCTGCGATGCCCAGCATGCCGAAGCCCATCACCGCCAGCGCGACGATCGCTTCGATGAGCGAGACGCCGCGTGCACTGCGCTTGCTACGGGTCACGGGTAGTCCCTCCAGCTGCCGGGCACCATGACGAAGCTGCCGCTGGCCACACGCAGGCGGTTCAGCACGTCCCGCGCGTAGTTCACGGTGAAGGCGCCGTTGCCGGCGATGTCACCTTCAGCGACCATGGCGCCGGTTATGTTGCCGGTGCCGCTCGTCGTCCAGGTGGTCGAGCGCGAATAGACCAGTCCGTAGACGTCAGTCGGCGTCGAGAAGCCGAAGTTGCCGGTCGCCACCAGCACGGCCGGGTCGGTGGCGGTGCCGATCGAGGCACCCCCGTTCAGCGCCACGTTGCCCTGCAGGATGAGCACGCGGCCCGGATTGGCCTCGATCGCGTTGCGCACCATGGCCGAATCACAACCGCCCGCGCAACTGACCTTCACGGCACCCGGTTGCTCGACATAGGTTGCCGGCCAGACACCGAAGATGGATGCGAACATGCGCTCGGGGGTGAACAGCGGGTCGGCCAGGCCGGCGTCACTGGCGACCACAGTACGGGCTGCCGGCATGCCCGGAGGCCCCAGGAGCGTCATGCCAGTCTGGTTGATCGCCTGACCCGCCATCACGGTCTGGCCGCTTGAACCCGGCGCCGTGTTCGCTGCCGTCACGGCGGCGCCACCGAAGTTCATTGCAGCGCGGGCCGTGATCGCCGCGACGGGGGGTGACTTCAGGCCGCTGGACAGCGCCAGTTGCGCGCAAACCGAGCCTTGGCAGCGGTCCTTGACCTTGGGCGCGAAATCCATGCAGGCACTGTCGTTCCACGATGTGCAGCCGTTGACCTCGACGTACACCACGTTTGGTCGTGGTTCCGAGGGCGAACTGACGGTGATTGCATCCAGCAACCGCACAAAACGGACCCGGAACGCGGGCGTGAAGGGGTCGCTCGGTACCGATGCCGGTGTCGCAGCGCCGCTGGTCGGGCAGCTGCAGACCCAGTCATGGGTCGCCCGGTTGTACCAGCAGCTCGGCCAGCGCGGGCCGGCGCTGACGTCGGCCGGCACCGTGACTTCGCCGCTGTCCGGGTCGACCTGAAGATAGCGCTGACGGAAGGAGTCGTGCGCAGGCGAACTGGTGGGCGTGCAGTTGGGATCGATGCGCGAACCATTGAGCAGGCCCAGAGCCCAGTCGAGGCCCGCATTGGCCGCCTCGAGCGACACCATGCTGCCGTACTGGTTGCTCGCGGTCCGCTGCTCGAAGATGATGTTGCGGCTGGCGTAGGCGGCCACGAGCGACATCACGAAGAAGAGCACCATCACGACGATCAGCGCGGCCGCACCACGCTGACGGGCATGGGTGCAGGCCGATGCGCGGCGGGCAGGCCGCCAGCCCCGCATGGTGGTGAGCACGCCGGTCTTCATGTCGGACACACCGCCTGATAGGGTAGGCCCGCCCCAACGACCAACTCGTCGTTGCGGGGGCGAACGACGGCACGCATCCTGCGCTTGACGGCCGGATCCGAGACCGCGGTGGCGTCCACCGTCATCTCGAAGTGGCGCAGGCGCAGGTAGGGCCAGCAACTCGTGTCGTTGGTCACCGGGCACAACTTGGGACAAGGAATGCGCTGCGGCGCGTCAGGCAATGCGGGCGACGGATCGCCCCGATGATCGGCCGTGACGACGAATGGGTTCACCGTCAGGGCGCGGGTGTCGGTCAGGTCGGACCATGGGAAGGCCCGGGAGATGCTGGGTGACTGCATCTGCACCGCACCACCACTGAGCCTGAAACCCGATTGACCCGGATCGAACAGCGTGCGCTCGTAGATGTAATCGATCTGGCTGTTGGAGCCGGTGAGCGGATAGGCCGCCTCGATCCCGTAGCCCGAGATCCAGCCCTTCAGATCGGCACCCTCCGGGACGCCCCACCAGACGAAGTTCTGCGCCAGTGCGCGACCCCCTGCACGGCGGATCTCGCGGCTCATCGTATCCATTGCAGCCCGCAGATCCTGCTGGACCTGGACTTCGAGCAGCATGTGGCGGTTGTCGCTCATTTGCGTGGCGGCCATCATCGCGGTGGCCGCCACGACCAGCAGGCCGACGGCCACGCCCACCATCAGTTCGACGATGGACAGGCCGCGCTGCCTGGCCGCGCCAAGTGTGCGTGCGGTGGTACTCAACATGCGGTGGCCTTGATTGTCGACCCGGCGGGCGCGCAGACGCGCACCCGACCCGTGAAACCCACCTGCAACTGCAGGCGGCGCGGGCTGTCCAGCAAGGTGTCGACGATGAACTCCTTGGGGGCTGGCATGAGGTCGTAGGTCCGCGCCAGCATCATGCCGGTGACAGGGTCGAAGCCGACCTGGGACAGGTTGATGGCCGCCAGGTCGAGTCCGGTGAACGCCGCCAGGGTCACGGTCTTGAGCTCTCGCGTCGTGGGCGACGAGCCGCTGGACGGACAGCGCGAGCCAGCTGGCAGCGTGCAGTCGCACGGGGTGGAGAAGTTGCGCAGCGCGGCGTCGGCATAGGTGTCGCTGAAGATGATGTAGCAGGCGTCTTTCCCGGCCGCCTTGGGTTGCACGCGCAGGTGGACGAAAGTCCCCAGACGCGCCGCCTCGGTGCGTGTGAACTGCACGTCGGTGGCGAGCTGGTCGTGCGCACCGCGCAGGCGCTGCAAGGCGATCGTGTCGGTGAAGGACGGCGCGACCAGTGCGATCAGGATGGACATCAGCACCATCACGACGAGCAGCTCGATCAGCGTGAAGCCGACCGCACTGGAGCGCTTGCTGGCGGCCATGATCAACGCGCCCAGCATGGATTGCTCGTCGCCCACGCGCCGGCGTTGGCGGCGTACTCGTGGGTGGCGTTCGTCATGCGTACGCCCAGCGTGGCACAGGCGCTGTCGGCGGCCTGGCTGCTGCCGCTGACGGCGGTGGCGGATGCTTCATAGCCGGTAGCGCTCGCCGAGGCGATGGCGATCGTGTAGTAGCCACCCGGCGTGGTACTGGGCAGGCCCAACCCAGGTGGCGTGGCGCTTGGCGCGGCGCTCAGATTGCTGCTGTACTGAAGGTTGTTGGCGCGAAAGCGCTCCTGTGCCTGCTGCAGCTGGTTCAGCGCGCTGATGGCCTCGGCGCGCCGGCTCTTGCGGATGGCGCCCATGAACGAGGGGTAGGCGATGCTGGCCAGGATGCCGACCACGACGATGGCGATCATCAGCTCCATCAGCGAGAAGCCGCACTGGCGGGAGCGGGATGGCAGCGCAAGCTTGTGCATGCGGCGATTCTCGGGTGTCAGACGCGGTTGGAGCCAGTGCGGTTGCGACCGCTTGTCGCCAGTGCAGGGCCGACGGTCGGCTGACCCCGCATTCGCGGGGCTCAGCAGAGGGGCTGGAAGGCCGTGAGCCCCGCCGTTGGCGTGCAGCTGCGCACGCGGCCGGTCAGGTTGATGACGAGACGGACCTCGTCGCCGCGGCTGTGGCGCACACGCATGGTCGCCGTCGGCGTGACGGTGCCGTGGCGGGGGCTGAAGGCGAGGCTCGTCGAGTTGGAGCTGACCGAAACCTCGGGACTCGCTGCCACCGAACGGGTGGCCAACAGCTCGCCGCCGGCGCTGCATTGACCGCTCTGGCAGGAGCAGGCCCCAGGGTTGCCGGTGTGGATCGCCCAGCAGGCCTGCGCGCCGCTGCCGGCAAAGGCCAGGCGCACGATGCGGTTGCGTGCCACCGCCTCGCTGCGCGCGAGGTGCAGATCGGTCTCGAGCTGGGCGGCCAGGCCATGCAGGTGCTGGCGCTGGCGCAACTGCTGCATGCTTGGCAGCATGCCGGCCAAAAGGATGCAGGTGATGGCGACTGCGATGCAGGCTTCGACCAGGGTCAGGCCGTGCTGGCCGGGGCGGCGGGTGGCGGGGTGGCGGCTCATCGCAGGGTCCGGGTGGCGTTGACGACACGCCACTGTAGGAAGCCCGATGTGCGTGCGCGTCCCCCGCGCGCGGGTCGGAGCGGTTCTCCGATGGGGGCCCACGCAAGGCCTTCCCCCGGCCGGGGTGGGTGCCTGCGTCAGATGTCCTGGATCAGCTGGCGGAACTCGTCGACGTCCTCGAAGCTGCGGTAGACGGAGGCAAAGCGCACGTAGGCCACCTTGTCGATGCGCTTGAGCTCGCGCATCACCAGCTCACCCAGGCGGGTGCTCGGCAGCTCCCGTGCGCCACTGGCGAGCAGCTTGTCGCGGATGCGGTCGAGCGCGGCGTCCACCTGCTCGACGCTCACCGGTCGCTTGCGCAGCGCCAGCAGCATCGATGCGCGCAGCTTGCGCGGGTCGAACTCGACGCGGGCGCCGTCGCGCTTGACCACTGCGGGCAGCGCGATCTCGATGCGCTCGTAGGTGGTGAAGCGCTTCTCGCACTTCAGGCAGCGGCGGCGGCGGCGGATGACGTCGCCCTCGTCGGACTCGCGCGTCTCGACGACCTGGGTCTCGGCATGGTCACAGAACGGGCAGTGCATCGGGGCTGCCGCCGCGCATGCGCGACCGGCTCAGCGATAGACGGGGAAGGCTGCCGTCAGCGCGGCGACCTTGGCACGCGCGCTGGCGATGGCCGCCTCGTCCTGCGGGTGGTCGAGCACGTCGGCGATCAGGTGCGCGGTCTGGCGGCTTTGCTCTTCCTTGAAGCCGCGCGTGGTCATGGCGGGGCTGCCCAGACGGATGCCGCTGGTGACCATGGGCTTCTGCGGGTCGTTGGGGATGCCGTTCTTGTTGCAGGTGATGTGCGCACGCCCGAGGACCGCCTCGGCCTCTTTGCCGGTCAGGCCCTTGGGCCGCAGGTCGACCAGCATCACGTGGCTCTCGGTGCGGCCGCTGACGATGCGCAGCCCGCGCTCGGCCAAGGTCTCGGCCAGCACGCGCGCATTGGCCACGACCTGCTGCTGGTAGGTCTTGAACGCGGGGTCCAGCGCTTCCTTGAACGCGACCGCCTTGGCGGCGATGACGTGCATCAGCGGCCCGCCCTGCAGGCCGGGAAAGATCGCGCTGTTGATCTTCTTGGCGATCTCTTCGTTGTTGGTGACGACGATGCCCCCGCGCGGGCCGCGCAGGCTCTTGTGTGTGGTGCTCGTGACCACGTCGGCGTGCGGCACCGGGTTCGGGTACACGCCCGCAGCGATCAGCCCGGCGTAGTGCGCCATGTCGACCATCAGGTAGGCACCCACGGCCTTGGCCACCCGGGCGAAGCGCTCAAAATCGATGCGCAGGCTGTAGGCGCTGGCGCCGGCGATGATCAGGCGGGGCCGCTGCGCGTGTGCCAGCCGTTCCATCGCGTCGTAGTCGATCGCCTCCTGGGCGTCCAGCCCGTAGCTCACGACCTTGAACCACTTGCCGCTCATGTTGAGCGCCATCCCGTGCGTGAGGTGACCGCCTTCTGCCAGGCTCATGCCCATGATGGTGTCGCCGGGCTGCAGCAGACCGAAGAAGACCGACTGGTTGGCCTGACTGCCCGAATTGGCCTGCACGTTGGCAAAGCCTGCGCCGTAGAGCTGCTTCAGGCGCTCGATGGCGAGTTGCTCGACCACGTCGACATGCTCGCAGCCGCCGTAGTAGCGACGCCCCGGGTAGCCCTCGGCGTACTTGTTGGTGAGCTGACTGCCTTGTGCGGCCATCACCGCGGGGCTGGCGTAGTTCTCCGACGCAATGAGCTCGATGTGCTCTTCCTGGCGGCGGTCTTCGGACTGGATGGCGGCCCAGATCTCCGGGTCGACGCCGGCGATGGTGGAGGTTTTGCGGTCGAACATGGCAGGCTGCTTGGTGAAGCCCACCAGTGTACCTGGGGGCCTCAGCGCAGGAGGGCCAGTTGCGCCGGTGGCGTGTTCTGCGAATCGGGCTGCGCAGCCGGCGTGGGCGCTGGCGGCGGTGCCACGATGGGCGCGTTGACCGGCAGCCTGCGGCCGTCGGCCACCGCACGCAGGTTGGCCTGCTCGCCCATGACGCGGCCGGCGTAGCCGCTGTCGCTGTCCAGGTTGGCTGCGCCGACGTAGAAGCGCAGGCCCTCGTAGAGGCCGCCTGCGCGGGCGATGCAATCCTTGAGCACCTGTACGCCGACGCGCAGGTTGCTGACGGGGTCGAAGGCGGCATGCACACCGCCGAAGGCCTCGTACTTGTCGTCGTGCACGCGCGTCATCACCTGCATCAGCCCTTGTGCGCCGACGGTGCTCTGCGCGAAGGGGTTGAAGCTCGATTCGATGGCCATGATGGCCAGAATCAGCGTGGGGTCCAGCTTGGCCCGGCTGCCGACGGTCCAGGCCTCCTGCACCAGACGGCCGATCGGCTCGGGCGCAACGCGGTAGCGGCGGGCGATCCACTGCGCCACCGCGGTCTGTTCCCGCGTGAGTTCGCGCGGGTCGACGGCAGTGGCCCGCGTCACCGCGGTCTGCTCACCCAGGCCGGACAGGACGTCGCCAGCCTGCAAGGCGCGCTCGTCCTGGCGTCCCTGCAGCCACTGCAAGGCCTGGGCCTCCACCTGCTCGCGCAGCTCGGCGCGCCCGGCGCCGAACACCAGGACTGCAACCACCGCCAGGCCGACCAGGGCCAGGGTGTTGTGGCTGATCTCGAGCAGGCCGTGGCCCACATCACGCAGGAAGATGCCCATCGTCCTTGCACAGGCACGCGGTGCTCTGCGCAGAATTTGCGTGGCCTTCATCTTGCTCCTTTCCGTGGCCGTCTCGAGCAGCAGCCCGTTGTGCAACGGGTGCAGGCCTGACGGTAATAATCATCCGACACGCGCCCGCTTCGATTCGAGCCGGGGTGCGCGGAACTTCCAGATGCCTGCGCCAAGCCTGGGGCGGCGCCAGCAAACAAGGGTTAACCCTCGGTACGGCGGAAATTCTAGGAAGCGCTACATACCTGGTCAAGAATATAAAACCAGTTCGTTATTCTGGTTACAAATGAACTACCGCGATCTGCGAGACTTCCTGACACAGCTCGAGGCGCGCGGCCAGTTGCGCCGGACGGCCGAATCCGTGTCGCCGCGGCTCGAAATGACAGCCGTTGGCGACCGATTGCTGCGTGCGGGTGGACCCGCGGTGCTGTTCACCAAGCCGCTGGGTTCTTCCACTCCCGTGCTGATCAATCTCTTTGGCACCCCTGAACGGGTGGCTCTGGGCATGGGAGCGGAGTCGGTGGCCGATCTCCGCGAAGTCGGCAGTCTGCTCGCCGCGCTGAAGGAGCCCGATCCGCCCCGCGCGCTGCGCGATGCCGGCCGGCTGTTCACGCTGGCGCGTGCGCTGTGGGACATGAAGCCGGCGAGGGTCGGTCGGCCGGTATGCCAGACCGAGGCATTGCAGGGCGACGAGATCGACCTCACGCGGCTGCCGCTGCAGACCTGCTGGCCCGGTGACGCGGGGCCGCTCATCACCTGGGGCCTGGTGGTCACGCGCGGACCGCAATCGGTGGCACGGCCGCGTGCCCGCCAGAACCTGGGCATCTACCGCCAGCAGCTGATCGGCGCGCGCCAGCTCATCATGCGCTGGCTGGCCCATCGCGGTGGGGCGCTGGACTTCGCCGAGTTCGCGCGCGCCCATCCCGGCCGGCCCTTCCCGGTGGCGGTGGCGCTGGGCGCCGATCCGGCCACGATGCTGGGCGCCGTGACGCCGGTGCCCGACAACCTCTCCGAGTACCAGTTCGCCGGCCTGCTGCGCGGTGCACGCACGGAGGTTGCCGACACCGAGGTGGGCGAGGGCGACTTGATGCTGCAGGTGCCCGCACGTGCGGAGATCGTTCTCGAAGGGCATATCGCCAGCGCGGCGGCAGGCTTAGAGGGTCGCTCCGAGCACGGCGTGCCGCTGCGCGAGCGCGGCGGCTACCTGCACGCGCTCGAAGGCCCCTTCGGGGACCACACCGGCTACTACAACGAGCAGGACTGGTTCCCGGTCTTCGAGGTGCAGCGCCTGACGCGCCGCGAGGGCGCCATCTATCACAGCACCTACACCGGCAAGCCGCCGGACGAGCCGGCGGTGCTCGGCATGGCGCTCAACGAGGTCTTCGTGCCCATTCTGCAGAAGCAGTTCGCCGAGATCGTCGACTTCCACCTGCCGCCCGAAGGCTGCAGCTACAGGCTGGCGGTGGTCAGCATCCGCAAGGCCTATCCGGGCCACGCCAAGCGGGTGATGTTCGGGCTGTGGAGCTTCCTGCGCCAGTTCATGTACACCAAGTTCATCGTCGTCACCGACGACGACGTGGACATCCGCGACTGGAAGGAGGTGGTGTGGGCGATCACCACGCGCATGGACCCGGTGCGCGACACCACGTTGGTCGGCAATACGCCGATCGACTACCTCGACTTCGCCTCTCCGGTGAGCGGACTGGGCGGAAAGATGGGGCTGGACGCCACGCACAAATGGCCTGGCGAGACTGCACGCGAATGGGGCCGGCCGATCACGATGGACGCGGGTGTGCTGGAGCGCACCGCTGCGCTGGTCGAACGACTCCTCGCGACCGGCTGAGCCAGGCTTTCGAGGACGCAGCCTGCATAGGCGAAAGCGATTGCATCCTCGGCGTCAGTGGCCTACTCTTCACGTGCCTGCCATGCAGGTACCCCACGACGGCGCAGTCCCTGCGCGTCAGGAGCCCCGGACTCGATACCTCCGGAGCCCCATCGGTGGCATAGGCCACCCGCCCCTCCCGGCTCCGGCCCGGAGGGGTTCGTCATTCAT
>JADZCL010000296.1 GCA_020851615.1 Rubrivivax sp. | reverse complement strand
GGCGGCGTCACCCAGCGGCGCCAGCGCTTCGCGTGCACTCCAACCGGTGTCGCCTTGCAGGCAGTAGGCACGTGCCGCGAACTCCAGCGCCCAGGGCAGTTGGGCCTTCATCGCGCCCAGCTTCATGGTGTTCGAGCGCGGCTCGAGCACGGCCAGCACGCGCCCGGCTGCATGACCGTTGCGCGCGGTGTCCAGGTCCAGCCGGCGGCGCAGCCCTTCCAACGTCAGCCGGATGGCCGTTGGATGGTGGGCAAAGTCGTCGTAGACGCGCACGCCGTGCACCTCGCCGCGCAACTCCAGGCGCCGCCGCACACCGGTGAACCCTCCCAGTGCCTGTGCGGCCGTCGCGGCGTCGACGCCGACGTGCTCAGCCGCGGCAATCGCTGCCAGCCCATTCATCTGGTTGTGCTCGCCCAGCAGCGACCACTCGACGCGGGCCACCGGCAGCGCGCCGCGCAGCACGTCGAAGGCGTGCGGCTCGCCGCGCGCCCGCAGCATGCCGGGTGCCTCATCCTGCGCCCCGAAGGCCTGTACCGGAGTCCAGCAGCCACGCTCAAGCACGCGCGCCAGGGCCTCATCGCGCGCGTTGACGACCAGCCGGCCGCAGGCGGGCACGGTGCGCACCAGGTGGTGAAACTGGGTCTCGATCGCGGCCAGGTCGGGAAAGATGTCGGCGTGGTCGTGCTCGAGGTTGTTGAGGATGACCGTGCGCGCCCGGTAATGCACGAACTTGCTGCGCTTGTCGAACAAGGCGGTGTCGTACTCGTCGGCCTCGATCACGAATGCGTCACCACCGCCCAACCGTGCCGAAACGCCGAAATCCTGCGGCACGCCACCGATCAGGAAACCCGGTGCGAGCCCGGCCCGCTCCAGGATCCAGGCCAGCATTGCGCTCGTGCTCGTCTTGCCGTGCGTGCCGGCCACGGCCAGCACGTGACGGCCGTGCAGGACTTGTTCGGCCAGCCATTGCGGCCCGCTCGTGTAGCGCACGCCTGCATCCAGCATGGCTTCGAAGAGTGGCATGCCCCGCTTCACGACGTTGCCGACGACGAAGATGTCGGGTGCGAGGTCGATCTGGTCCGCTGCAAAGCCATCGATGAGTTCGATGCCGAGTGTGCGCAACTGATCGCTCATCGGCGGGTAGACGTTGGCATCGCAGCCCGTCACGCGGTGGCCGGCCTCGCGCGCCAGCGCCGCCAGGCCACCCATGAAGGTGCCGCAGATACCCAGGACGTGGATGTGCATATGGGCACCGATTCTAGGAGCCGGTGCGCGCGGCAGCGGCCAAGCGCGCAGCTCGACGCGGGCTGCGCCCGGGGTGCGCTCAGCGCGGGCGCGAGAGCTCGAACATCAGCGCCGACGGCAGCGATTCGATGATCGCATCGCGGCTCACGCGGCTGAACTCGCGCGTGCCCACGCGTTGGACCTGCACGCCTTGGCCGTCTTCGGCCAACTCGATGAAGGCGAGTGCGGGCATTTCGGCCAGCAGGTCCATGCGCAGCCGCTCGAAGCGCTCGCCACCCAGTGCGCTCTCGTGCAGCACGGCGTGCGGCATGCCCCCGCTGCAGAACTCACGCGCTTCCTCGACCGTGCTCGCGTAGTCGAGCATCAGGCCCATGTGGCGGACGGCATCGCGCACCAGGGCACGCGTCTCGCGCCTGGCGGCGATCACCAGCAGGTGGTTGCCCGCCAGCGGCTTGGAGTTGACGCCCATGCGCGCCGCGTCCCCTCGATCGCGCAGGGCGGCGAGTTCGCTGGGGTCGTTGACGGTGCGCGGGAAGTCGATCGACAGGCGGGCCGTGACGCCGTCCTCGTCGAGCTGGATCGGCAGCTCCATCGTCCGGGCGACCTGCTCCAGCAGCCGCCAGGAGACGGTGCGCAGCGGTGAATCGTCGAAATGCAGCAGGCTGCGGTCGACGTCCTCGTCGCTCAGGAAGCGGAAATGGCAGCGCAGGCGCGCGAACACCGGCCATTCGTTGAGCTCGACGCGCATCTCGACGACCGAGCGCGCGTGGTCCAGGATCCAGCCAAGCAGGGCCTCGGCAAGCGTGAAGGCCAGCGTCGGATCGGCCATGACCTGCGCCGGCCCGAGCAGCTGCCGCACCTCCAGACCCTTGGCCTGGGCCTGGCGGCGGTGCTGCAGCAAGGCCTCGCGCAGCAGGTTCGTGAGGTCCAGCCGCTCGGGCGACTGCAAGACCCGGCCGCTGGCCAGGCGCTGCACCTGCTGGCCCATGATGCCGGCACGCCGTGCCTGCTCGATTTGCTCACGCAGGACGCGCAGTCCCTGCCGGCTGATCTTGCCGGTGGTGGCGATTTCGTTCACCCGCTCGAGCGCAACCGACAATGCGCTGGCCACCTCGCTGCCAAGCTGGGCGAGCAGATCATGCCCTTGCGCGGCAGCATCGGCACCCGTTGGCACGGCTGCGGCACCTGCGGAAGAGGGTCGGCCGACGGTGTTCATGAGGCGTTCCGGGTGAGCCGTCGCGGCTTTGCGCTGGGGCGGTGCACACCAGCGAGGCTGCGATGATCGTGGGGCACCCGGGAAGGCGTCTATCCCGTGACCCGGGGATCGAAGCCGGGATAATGCCAGCATGGTCCGCATCCTGCTGCTGGGATTGCTGGGGGTACTGCTGGGCGCCTGTGCGCCGGAGCTGAACTGGCGCGAGCTGCGCCTGACCGAAGCCGGAACCAGGCAGCTTTTCCCTTGCAAGCCGGTGCACCAGCAGCGGCAGGTGATGCTCGCCGGGCAGCTGCACAGACTGGTTCTCGAGGTCTGCGAGGCAGCAGGCACGACGTGGGCCATGACCGCCGTGCGCGCGGACGCCGGCGTCGCGGCGCCGAGGTTGCTGGATACGCTGGCGGACGCCGCCCACGCCAACCTGGGTGCCGTGCGCGCGCCGGCGCAACCCCAGGACGTGGCCGGTGCGACGGCGTACCCCGCTGCGGGCCGCTATCGGCTGGCAGGTCGCGCGCCCGATGGCCGCGCGTTGCAAGCGGACATCCTGCTGTACGCGCGTGGGACCATGGTCGTGCAGCTGACGGCGCTGGGGCCGCGGCTGAGCGACGAGGCGGTTGAGACCTTCTTCGCATCGGTGCGCACCGATTCGTGAGTACAGAGCCACACGCGCCGCCTGTGGCGTCCCCCTGGATCGGGACCTTCCTGGTCTTTGCGCTGGCCTACTTCCTGGCCGCCTTGCTGCGCGCCGTCACCGCGACGCTTGCGCCCAGCTTCAGCGCTGAATTCGCCCTGGGGGCGGCGGATCTCGGGCTGCTCGCCGGCGCCTATTTCCTGGGCTTTGCGCTGCTGCAGCTGCCTCTGGGCGTGGCTCTGGACGATCTGGGCCCGCGGCGCGTCGAGGTGGGTCTGCTGGTGCTGGCGTTGGCCGGCTGCGCGGTCTTTGCAGCCGCCGGCGGCTTCGGCCAGCTGGTGTTCGGCCGCGTGCTGATTGGCATGGGCGTGGCGGCCTGCCTGATGTCGCCGCTGACCTTCTTCCGCCTGCACTGGCGGCCCGCCCTGCAACTGCGCGCCAACTCGTGGATGCTGATGACGGGCTCGCTCGGCATGGTGGCCTCGACGGTGCCGGTCCAGATGCTGTTGCCCCTGTGGGGCTGGCGGGGGCTGTTCTGGTGCCTGTGCGCGCTGTTGGCGATTGCCGCGGCTGCGCTGTGGCTGTGGCTGCCTGCGGATGGCGCACGCCGGGTGCGGCCAACCGGGCCGAGGCCAGCCCGCTATGCCGAGATCGTGCGCCATCCGCAGTTCGTTCGCCTGGCGCCGGTGGGGTTGTTGCTGCACGGCGGCCTGGTTGCGATGCAGGCTCTCTGGATCGGGCCCTGGTTGACCCAGGTCTGCGGACTCTCACCGCGGCAGGCCAGCCAAGGCCTGCTGCTGGTCAACTTCGGCATGCTGTGCGCGTTCCTCGCGTGGGGCCTGGCCATGCCCTGGCTGCTGCGCCGGGGCCTGTCCGTTTTCCGCCTCCTCGCATGGGGGCTGCCAGTCAGCCTCGCCCTGCTGCTGCTGATTGCGATGCTGGGCGAGGCCGCACAGGCCGGGCTCTGGATGCTCTGGTGCGTGGCCACCTCATTGGTCACGCTCGCCCAGCCGGCGCTGGCGCAGTCCTTCCCGGCGCAGATGGCCGGCCGCGTGCTCTCCGCCTACAACCTGGCCATCTTCATCGGCATCTTCCTGCTGCAGTGGGGCATGGGTGCCGCGATCGATGGCCTGCAAGCCGCTGGCGTCGATGCCGCGCGTGCCTACCGCCTCACGATCGCGGCACTGGCCGGGCTTGCGCTGCTGAGCTACCTGTGGTTTGTCGGCCTCGCCGAGGGGTGTGCCCATAATCGAGCCCACACCGATACGACATGACGCGCATCCTCCTCCTGGCTCACGCGCCGCTGGCCTCTGCGCTGCGGGACGTCGCCATGCACGTCTTCCCCGAATGCGCGGCAGAGGTGGATGTCGTCGATGTCGAGGTCGCGCAGGACGGACCGGCGCTGGAAGCCGCCCTGCGGCAGTACCTGGAGGCGGGTGGCACGACACCGACGCTGATCCTTGTCGACGCCTTTGGCGCCACCCCGTGCAACGTGGCACTGCGGGTCATCGAAGGTTGCGACGCCCGCGTGGTGACCGGAGTGAACGTGCCGATGCTCTGGCGCACGCTGTGCTACCGCAACGAATCCCTCGACGCCCTCGTCGAGCGCGCGTGCGCCGGCGCGACCCAGGGCGTGATGGCCTTGCCCCCTCGCCCTGCTGCGGCTGCGGCCGGGCCGCAAGGGATCGATCGATGATCAAGTCCGACATTCGCATCGTCAACAGGCTCGGGCTGCACGCCAGGGCGTCGGCCAAGCTCACCAAGCTTGCGGCGAGTTTCGCCAGTGAAGTACACCTGACCCGTAACGGGCGCCGCATCAACGCCAAGAGCATCATGGGCGTCATGATGCTGGCCGCCGGCATGGGCGCGGAAGTCGAGATCGAGGTCGACGGCCCCGACGAAGAGGCCGCGATGCAGGCCTTGCGCACGCTGATCGACGGCCGTTTCGGGGAAGGCGAGTAGCGGCTGGTCGCCGCGGCGCGATGAGCCATGACGGAGCCGTGGCGATGAGCATCCAGGTCTTTGGCATGGGCGTGTCGCGAGGCGTGGCGATCGGCCGCGCGGTGCTGGTGGCCTCCAGTCGGGTGGACGTCGACCACTATTTCGTGCCCGCAGAGCGGATCGAGGCCGAGGTGGAGCGCCTGCGCGCTGCGCGCAACGAAGTGGTTGCCGAGCTGGCTGCGCTGCAGGCCGACCTCCCAGCCGAAGCGCCGGCGGAGCTCTCGGCGCTGCTGGATGTGCACCTGATGCTGCTGCGCGACGACACCTTGAGCGCGGCCACCCGGCAGTGGATCGTCGAGCGGCACTACAACGCTGAATGGGCGCTGTCGGCACAACTCGAAGTGCTGGCGCGGCAGTTCGACGAGATGGACGACGAGTACCTGCGCGAGCGCAAGGCCGACATCGAGCAGGTTGTCGAGCGCATGTTGCGCAGCCTGGCGCGTGCGGCGGGCAACTCCCCGGCGGACCTGGAGCAGAAGGCGCTCGCCAAGGACTTCGGGGGCGAGGAGCCGCTCGTGCTGGTTGCCAACGACGTCGCCCCGGCCGACATGCTGCAGTTCAAGCGCAGCGTGTTCACCGGCTTCGTCACCGACGTCGGGGGCGCACACTCGCACACCGCGATCGTCGCGCGCAGCATGGACGTTCCGGCGGTTGTCGGCGCGCGTGAGGCCAGCCGCCTCGTGCGCCAGGATGACTGGATCGTGATCGACGGCGACGCCGGTGTCGTGATCGTCAACCCGCCGCAGATCGTGCTGGAGGAATATCGCTTCCGGCAGCGTCAGAACGAACTCGAGCGGGCGCGCCTGCACCGCCTGCGCAAGACGCCTGCGGTCACACTGGACGGCCAGCCGGTCCAGTTGCTGGCCAACATCGAACTGCCCGGCGACGCAGCCGCGGCGCTCGAGGCCGGCGCCGTCGGGATCGGCCTCTTTCGCACCGAGTTCCTCTTCATGAACCGCGGTGGCGACCTCCCCGGCGAGGAAGAGCAGTTCCAGGCCTACCGTGAGGTCGTGCAGGCGATGAAGGGCCTGCCGGTGACGATACGCACCGTCGACATCGGTGCCGACAAGCCCCTGGACCGCCTGAGCGCCGCCGAACTGCGCCATGAGCACGTCCTGAATCCTGCGCTGGGGCTGCGGGCCATTCGCTGGAGCCTGTCGGAGCCAGGCATGTTCAGGCAGCAGTTGCGGGCCATCCTGCGTGCCAGTGCATTTGGCAAGGTCCGCATCCTGATCCCGATGGTGACGCATGCCAGCGAAGCACGCCTGACGCTCGAAGCCCTGGCACGCGTGCGCACGCAGCTGGATGACGCCGGCAAGGCCTATGGCCGGGTCGAGGTCGGCGCCATGATCGAAGTCCCCGCGGCGGCGCTGCGGATCGAGTCGCTCCTGCGCTACTTCGACTTCGTCTCCATCGGCACCAACGATCTGATCCAGTACGTCCTGGCCATCGACCGCGCCGACGAAACGGTCTCGCACCTCTATGATCCGTGGCACCCCGCGGTGCTGCAACTCATCGCGCACAGCATCGCGTACGCCAACCGCGCGGGGCGAGACGTGTCGGTCTGTGGCGAGATGGCGGGGGATCCGGAGTTCACCGATCTCCTGTTGGCCATGGGCTTGCGCAGCTTCTCGATGCATCCGTCCCGGATCGCCCAGGTGAAGCAACGCATCCTGCGGGCCGACACGCGCGGGCTCGCCGACTGCCTGCCACGCGTCCTGGAAGCCGACGACTGCGCGTCGGTCAGTCGGGTACTGATGAATGCATCGAGTTGATGTCGCGATGCGATACGGCAGCTGGCGACTCCGGCGCCTGCGAGCGACGCCGTGCGAGGAGAAGTCCAAGACCAAGTGAAGACCACACACTTGACGTGGTGACTATTCACAGGTCAGAATCGCGGTCTTCGCTGCTGATTGCAGCACTCCTGAGAGCCCGGTGACCCTGAGTCACCAGAAGTCTTTCCAGCCACGATCGGTCTCTACCGAGGGCTGGCGCGGCTGGGTCCTCAGGCCTGTTCTTTAACAACATACAGCCGATAAGCGTGGGCGTTTGAGTTTGAGTGGAAGTGCGCGAGAGCGCGCGGCCGCCCTGACTGTCTGGGTGGTGCTGGGGGAGCCTGGTGCTGCTGAGGTGGT
>JADZCL010000295.1 GCA_020851615.1 Rubrivivax sp. | reverse complement strand
TTGCCGATCTCCAGCCAGACGAGGCCCAGCCCCGCCATCACGAAGGCCATGCCCGCCAGCAGCGGCAGCACCGCCACCGCATGCCCGCCGCCGGGCAGCAAGGCCCACAGCGCCGTGCACATGATGAGCCCCGTGCCGGTGCCCCCGCCGATGAAGTTGCCTGCCGCGCGCATGTCCCACTGGCGCTGGCGGCGGGCGGTGTCCATCTGTCGCATCAGAGCGCCTCCTTGTCCCAGAGGTAGTAGAAGCCCGGTCCGGTGCCCAGGTCCTCGTGCATGCGGAACCACTGGTTCTGGTCCAGCAGCAGCGAGACGTTGCTCTGCGGATCGTCGAGGTCGCCGAAGTGCAGCGCACCGGAGATGCAGCTCTGCGCGCAGGCCGGCGTGGCCTCGGGATCCTTGCCGGGCACCAGACCCTTGGCGGTGCCGGCATCGATGCGGTCGACGCAGAAGTCGCACTTGGTGACCACACCCAGCCGCGCCGGGTCGACGCGCCTGGCCTCACTGGCCATGGCCTGGTCACCATAGGCGAAGGCCTGCTCGTCGACCATGTAGCGCGCGTCGTAGGGGCAGGCCATGATGCAGGCCGAACAGCCGATGCACAGTGACTCGTCGATGGTGACGATGCCGTCGGGGCGCTTGCGTGTGGCGGTCGAGGGGCAGACCTCGAGACAGGGCGGTTCGTCGCAGTGATGGCAGCCGGTGGGCAGGAAGACGCGCTGCACCTGCGGGTACTCGCCGAACTCGAGGTCGAGCACGCGGCGCCACTGCACGCCCGGTGGCGTGCCCCGCGTTTCCTTGCACGCCGCGGTGCAGGTCTGGCAACCGACACATCGGCGCAGGTCGGCGATCATCGCGTAACGGGTCATGCACGGGCTCCGGTGTGGGGGTGCAGCGGCAGCAGCCGCCAGGCATGGGTGTAGACGACATGGCGCTGCCCGCGCACGAAGGCCACCAGCGTCAGGCCCAGGGCGTGCGCGGTGCGGATCGCCAGGGCCGTGGGCGCAGAGACGGCGGCCAGCACACCGGCACCAACGGCTGCGGCCTTGTGCACCATCTCGTAGCTGGCGCGGCTGGTGACGAGCAAGGCGCCCGCGCTCGGTGCGGTGCCTGCGTGCAGCAGGGCCCCCAGGGTCTTGTCGAGCGCGTTGTGGCGGCCGACGTCCTCGCGCAGCGCGTGCAGGGCGCCGTCGGCATCCATCCAGGCCGCGGCGTGCGTGGCGCCGGTGAGCTCGCGCAGCGGCTGCAGGCGCGCCATTTCGGCCATGGCGTGCGAGAGCCGGGCGGCCGCCAGCGGCTGCGTCGTGGTGACAGGCGCCAGCTGGCGTTCGAAGTGCGCGAGGCTGTCCACACCACACAGGCCGCAGCCGGTGCGCCCGGCGAGGGTGCGGCGACGCTCGCGCAGCGCGCTGGCTCGGCGCTGCGTGATGCGCATCGCCACGCACAGGCCGCGCGGGTGTGTGCGCAACTCGGTCTCGAGGACCTCGGCCGGTGCGTCGACGATGCCCTCGGTGATGCTGAAGCCCAGCGCCAGATCCTCCAGATCCTGCGGCGTGGCCATCATCACGGCGTGCGAGATGCCGTTGTACTCCAGGCTCACCGGCTGCTCTTCGCACGCCCAGTCCAGGCCCTCGCCGATCTGGCTGCCGTCCCAGCACTGCACGGGCACCGAGACCAGCGGCGCCAGCGGTTCGGGACCGCTCGAGGACGTGTCCATGGCATGCGGCGCCGCGTGCGTGCAGGAGGGGAGGGAGGCGGTCGCCGCCGTCATGCCGGGGCCTGCTCGTGTGCCACGGCGCGCGGCAATGCCGGCGGATCGATGCGGCGCACCCGCACGCGCACGATGTCGGCGCCGGAGCCCGTGGCGTCGGTGAGCTTGAGCGCGCTGTCCGTGGACATCGCCGTCACCTTGTTCAGCGACGGGTAGTGCAAGTCCTTGGCGAACGGCGTCTTCCAGTACTCGAACTGGCCGGGGATGACGAGGGTGTCGGGCCGGCAGCCCTGCACCAGCTCGGCCCGCCCCTGCGTGCTGCCGTGCGGGGAGGAGACCTCCACCCAGTCGTCCGGGCCGATGCCCAGCTTGCGCGCGGTGCCGGCGTTGATGATGACGTGGCCGTGGCCGCGCATGTTGCGCGCCACTTCGTCCATCAGCGGAATGCTGGCGTTGTTGCCGGCGCTGTACTGCATGCTCTTGGTCGTGATGCCCCACAGCGGGTAGTCCGCCGGGTCCTCGCCGGCGTCGCGCACGGCCTGCTCCCAGCGCCCGGGCACGTCGTGCCAGACCGGGACCGCGACGTACTCGTCCAGTTGCTCGTCCCACCAGTGCACGCCTTGCTCGTGCAGGCGGGCCTTGAGCTCCAGGCCGATGCGCAGCAGGCGCTCCTGGTAGGGCAGTTCGTAGCGCAGGCCCTGCTCGACCATCGTCGGCGTGAGATACCAGTCCACACGCGTGTGCGGCACGGCGAAGAAGCCATGCTCCTTCATCCAGGCCAGGTCGTGGATCTCGGCGCCGGCGCTGAGCTCGGCACTGGCGGCCTTGCAGACCGCGTCCCAGATCTCGTCGACCTCGGGCACGCGGTCGGTGGGCAGGCGGAAGTCGCCGTGCTCGTTCTTCAGCGGCACGAGTGCGGCGCCCTTGTTCAGCCGCTCGATATACGACTCCAGCAGGCCGGTGCGCCGGGCCAGCTCGGTGGCGATCCAGGTGAAGTCGCGCGTGTCGCCCTGCGGCTGCACGACCGGCTGGCGCAGCACCACGCCCCGGTAGTCCCACGCCTGCTCGATGAACTTGGTGCCGCCGCAGCGGATGAGCTGCGTGCCCTCGAGATCGGTCGCCTCGGGCAGCAGCAGGTCGGCCATGTGGTTGGTCTCGTCCTGCACATAGGCGAAGGCGACGATGAAGGGCATGCGCGCGATCGTCTCGCTCAGGTAGTCGGTCTGCCAGAACGCGATCGCCGGGTTGGTGCGGTAGGTGATCCAGACCTCGGGCAGCGACGGCTTGGGCCAGGATTCGGGCGCATCGCGCATGAACATCCACGCCAGGTGCGTCGGCCCCAGCGCCTGGCTCCAGGGCGAGTTGCCCACGTGGGGGATCAGGGTGCGGTGCGCGTTGCGTCCCGTGGGCTGTGCCGACCACTTGCCCTGCCGTGTCGGGTTGAAGTTGCAGTTCATGAACCCGTCTTCGCCGGGCAGGACGCTCATCAGGCGGTTGTCGTGCGGCTTGTTCAGGCGCACCGTCGTGCCCAGGGTACCCCCCGGCACCTCGAGAGCGCCCACCACCGCCGCGAGCATCGTGCGTGCCCAGCAGCACTCGTAGGCGCCCCAGCCGTTGTTGACGGTCTTGCCCAGGGTCACCGCCACCGGCCGGAAGGGTAAGGTCTTGCCGTCGATGACGACCGTCTCGCCGATGCAGGCGTTGTCCAGGTACTCGAGTGCCACACGGCGGATGGTCTCGGCGGGCACGTCGCAGATGGCGCCTGCCCACTCGGGCGTGTAGCTGCGCATGGCCTGGACGGTCATCTCCAGACCGGTGTGTGCGGGCGCGTCGGTGTACTGGCCGACCTCGCCGTCGGCGCGCTGCGTGAGTGCGCGCGGCACCGTGTAGCGGCCCAGCAGGGCGGGCCTGGTGCCCGGTGTGTCGAAGGGCAGTGCACACGCGCTGATCTCGTCCCAGACCAGCGGCTTGCCGCTTTCGATATCGCGCAGGTAGAAGCCGTCGGGGCCCACGAGGTAGGGCGAGGCCGTGCGCTCACGCAGGAACTCGGTGTCCAGCTGCGGGACGCCGGCTTCGCACAGCAGGACGTGCAGCAGCGCCAGCATGAACGCAGGGTCGGTCTTGGGCTTGATCGGCACCCACTCGGCCGAGCAGCCACCGGTGACCGAGAGGTGGGGCTCGACGTTGACGCGCTTGACGCCGCGGATGCGTGCGTCGGCGTGGCGGCGCACCGCACAGGGGCCGCCGGTGATCTCGACGTTGGCCCCGAAGGAGAGGATGTAGCGTGCGTTGGGCGTGTCGGCGCACACGGTGAAGGCGCGGTG
>JADZCL010000294.1 GCA_020851615.1 Rubrivivax sp. | reverse complement strand
CTGGCCGCCGTCCCCACGCTCCTGATCACCGATCCCTTGGCCGCCCTGGGCGGTGCAGCACGTGCGGCATAGGGCGGGGGCCGCCGGCTGATCAGGCCGGCCGCGGCGCCCAGCCGAGGACGGCGCGCACTTCCAGGAATTCACCGAAGGCGTGGTCGCCCCATTCGCGGCCATTGCCGCTTTGCTTGAAGCCGCCAAAGGGCGCCATCAGGTCGGGGGCTGCGCCATTGAGCGTGACCTGGCCGGCACGCAGTTGCGACGCGACGCGGCGCACCTCGTCCTGGTCGCCGCCCGAAACATAGGCGGCCAGACCGTAGGGCGTGTCGTTGGCGATCGCCACCGCCTCGTCCACGCTGTCGTAGGGCAGGACAACCAGCACCGGGCCGAAGATCTCCTCGCGCGCGATCGTCATCTCGTTGCGCACGTGGCCAAAGACCGTGGGGCGGACGAACCAGCCCTTGCTCAGGCCCTCGGGCCGGCCGGGGCCGCCGGCCACGAGTGTCGCGCCCTCGGCCAGGCCGCGGTTGATCAGCGTCTGGATCTTGTCCCACTGCGCGCCCGAGACGACCGGGCCGATCGTGGCCCCGCTGTCCGGGGCGCCCACGGTCGTCGCCTCGGCGGCGGCCTTGGCGATCGCCAGGACCTCGTCCATGCGCGCGCGCGGCACCAGCATGCGGGTGGGCGCGTTGCAGCTCTGCCCGCTGTTGGTCATCACCGCCCGCACGCCGCCGGTGACGGCGCGCTGGAAGTCGGCGTCGGGCAGGATGATGTTGGGGCTCTTGCCACCCAGCTCCTGGTGCACGCGCTTGACGGTCGGCGCGGCGGCGCGCGCGACCTCGATGCCTGCCCGCGTGCTGCCGGTGAAGGACACCATGTCGACCTCGGGGTGCGCTGCGATGGCCGCGCCGACGCCGGGCCCGTCGCCGTTGACGAGGTTGAAGACGCCCGCGGGGACGCCTGCGGCGTGCAGGATCTCGGCAAAGACGATGGCCGAGAAGGGCGCGACCTCGCTGGGCTTGAGGATCATCGTGCACCCGGTGGCCAGGGCCGGTGCGACCTTGCAGGCGACCTGGTTCATCGGCCAGTTCCAGGGCGTGATCAGCCCGCAGACGCCGATGGGCGTGCGCTGCAGCATGGTCGTGCCGCGCTGCTCCTCGAAGGCGTAGCCGCGCAGCACTGTGAGCGCGCTCTGCAGGTGGCCGATGCCGATGGGCGCCTGCGCCTTCTGCGCCAGCAGGGCCGGCGCCCCCATCTCGGCCGAGATCGCAGCCGCCATGTCGGCGTGGCGGCGCTTGTACTCGGCGATGATCGCCTCCAGCAGCGCCACGCGCTCGACGACGGTGGTGCGTGAAAACGCGGCAAACGCGCGCCGTGCGGCGTGTGCGGCGCGGTCGACGTCCGTGGCGTCGCCCAGCGCAATGCGGCCGACGACGCCCTCGGTGGCCGGATCGACGACCTCCAGGGTGCGCGGGGTGGCCGGGCTGACCCACTGGCCGTCGATGTAGAAATGCAGGTGCTCACGCATGGCCGTACTCCGCCGTATCCGAAGACCACCCATTCTAGGGAGGCATCTCCAGCGCAGGGTTCGTCCGCTGACAAGCCCCGATACTTGACGCTACCGTCGCGGCGACCGCGGCCGACCGCGTTGCCTTCCCTTCCCATCAGAGCCCTCCGAACAGGATTCAAAGGACCGTCCATGAATGCCAAGGCCCCGCAGAACGCATTGATCCTCGACCACGTCTACGCGCATGAGAGCCGCCACGCGGGCACGGTCTTCCTGACCCAGCCCACGGGTGGCGGACAGGTGGTCGACCTCACCTGGGCGCAGACGATGGACCAGGCGCGCCGTCTGGCGGCCCATCTGCAGGGGCGTGGGCTGCCCCGCGGCGCGCGGGTGGCCATCCTCTCCAAGAACTGCGCGCACTTCTTCGTGGCTGAACTGGCGATCTGGATGTCCGGCTGCGCAACGGTGGCGATCTTCCCCACCGAGACGGCCGAGACCATCCGCTTCGTGCTCGAGCACAGCGAGGCCAGCCTGCTCTTCGTGGGCAAGCTCGACATCTGGGACCACCAGAAGCCCGGCGTGCCCGCGGGGCTGCCCTGCATTGCCTTGCCGCTGGCGCCGCAGAGTGCGCGCAAGGACTTCGAGACCTGGGAGGCCATCGCCGCACGCACGCAACCGCTGTCGGGCCAGCCTGCACGGGGGGGCGACGAACTGGCGATGATGATCTACACCTCGGGCAGCACCGGCACGCCCAAGGGTGTGATGCAGAGCTTCAAGGCGGTGTCGGCGGCCGGCAAGGGCTTCTCCGAGTTCATCCGCAAGCAGATCGGGCCGGGGACCCAGGCGCGCGTGCTGTCCTACCTGCCGCTGGCGCACAGCTTCGAGCGCAGCTGCGTCGAGATGGCCGCGCTGTGGGCCGGCGACACGCACGTCTTCTTCGCCGATGCGCTAGAGACCTTCGTGCAGGACCTTCAGCGCGCGCAGCCGACGATCTTCATGAGCGTGCCGCGGCTGTACGCCAAGTTCCAGCAGGGCGTGCTGGCCAAGATGCCGGCGCACAAGCTCGATCGCCTGCTCGCGCTGCCCATCATCGGCAAGATCGTCGGCAGGAAGGTGCGCAAGGGCCTGGGCCTGGAGCATGTGCTGTACGCGGCCAGCGGCTCGGCCCCGCTGACGCCGGAGATCATCCGCTGGTACCGGCGCCTGGGCCTCAAGCTGTACGAGGGCTACGGCATGACCGAGGACAACTCCTATTCGCACGCCTCCTATGGCGAGTACAGCGAGCCCGGCTACGTCGGCATGCCGATGGTCGGTGTCGAGGTCAAGCTGGCCGAGGACGGCGAAGTGCTGATCAAGTCACCCGCGGCCTGCGATGGCTACTACAAGCAGCCCGAACTGACGCAGGAGTCGTTCACCGCCGATGGCTTCTTCCGCACCGGCGACCTCGGTGAGCGCAGGCCCAACGGCATGCTCAAGATCACCGGCCGTGCCAAGGAGTTGTTCAAGACAGCCAAGGGCAAGTACGTGGCGCCGGCGCCGATCGAGAACCTGATCAACGCGCACCCGATGGTCGAGATGTCGATGGTCTCTGGCGTGGGTCAGGTCTCGGCCTATGCCATCGTCGTGCTGGCCGAGAACCTGCGCCCACGCCAGTCCGACCCTGCAGTGCGCGCGCAGGTCGAGTCCGAACTCAACACGCTGCTGAAGGAAGTCAACGCCCAGGTCCCCGATTACGAGCAGCTGCGCATGATCGTCGTGGCGCACGAGGCCTGGTCGATCGAGAACGGCCTGCTCACGCCGACCATGAAGATCCGCCGCGCTCGCATCGAGAAGGCCGTGGGCGGCGAGATCGCGCAGTGGTTCGCGGCGCGCGGCGCGGTGATCTGGTCCTGAAACGCCGAAGGGCGCAAGCTCCGCTGCGCCCTTCTTTCCCGAAGTTGCCGCCGGATCGCCCCGGCTGGCGATCCGGCGCTGGCGATCAGTGCTGGCGACGGCGCCGGGCCGCGCCCGCGGCAGCCAGCAAGCCCAGGCCAACCAGGCCGAACATGCCCGGCTCGGGCACCACGCTGACCGGCGTTGCGGAGATGATGACGCCGAAGTCGATGGTCTCCGATTGGCCCTCCTGGGTCCAGAAGCCCAGGCAACCCGCCGCGACACCGGCTGCGGCGCAGGCCTGCGGGCTCAGCGGGCTCAGCGGGCCCGACTGCATGTCGACAAAGCTGACGTAGTACGTTTGGCCGTCGTAGACGAAGCTCTGGTTCAGGTTACCGCCGGTCATGACGAAGACGTCGTCGCAAACCGATCCGGCTTCGGGGATGCAGGAGCCCCCTACGTTGGGCGTTTCAGCGAACTTGATGTTGAACGTCATGGGCATGGGCGCCAGTGCGCCGCCCGACGGGTTGTAGGGCGTCAGCGTCAGCGTCGTGGCGACCGATGCCGTCAGCAAGGTGGCGTAGCTGCCGCTGATCGAGTTGTTGATGTGCTGAAAGCTCGCAACCAGATCAGGGTTCAGGATGTCGTTCGTGTCGAGCCCGCCGGTGCTGTTGCTCTGCGGCGAATTGAGGATCTTCAGGCCGCTGCGGTCGGTATTG
>JADZCL010000293.1 GCA_020851615.1 Rubrivivax sp. | reverse complement strand
TCCAGCGCCGGCCTCAAGGTCGGCGCCGACTTCATCGCGCGCTGGTTCCCGGGCACCGAGGTCTGGGTCAGTGACCCGACCTGGGACAACCACCGCTCGATGTTCGAGGGCGCGGGGCTGAAGGTGCACAGCTACCCCTACTACGACGCCGAGCACGGGGGTGTGAAGTTCGACGCCCTGCTGCAGACGCTGGCCGGCCTGCCTGCACGCAGCGTCGTGCTGCTGCACGCCTGCTGCCACAACCCGACCGGCGTGGACCTGACGCGCGCGCAGTGGGAGGAGCTGGTCCCGGTGCTGCGCCAGCGCCAGCTGCTGCCCTTCCTGGATCTCGCCTACCAGGGCTATGGCGACGGCATCGAGGAAGACGCCTTTGCACCGCGCCTGCTGGCCGACGCCGGGCTGTCCTTCTTCGTCGCCAACTCGTTCAGCAAGAGCATGAGCGTCTATGGCGAACGCTGCGGCGCGCTCAGCGTCGTCTGCCCCGACGCCGACCAGGCCGCCCGTGTGCTGGGCCAGCTCAAGGCCACGGTGCGCCGCAACTACTCGAGCCCGGGCCTGCACGCCGGCGGCATCATCGCCCGCGTGCTCGGCGACCCGCAGTTGCGCGCGAGCTGGGAGGCCGACGTGCGGGCGATGCGCGAGCGCATCCTGGCCATGCGCCGCAGCCTGCACGAGGTGCTGTCGGCCAAGCTGCCCGGGCGCGATCTCGACTACTTCCTTACCCAGCGCGGCATGTTCAGCTATACGGGCCTGAGCGTGGCCCAGGTCGATCGCCTGCGCGAGGAGTTCGGCGTCTACCTGATCCGCTCGGGCCGCATCTGCGTGGCCGGGCTCAACACCGGCAACGTCGAGCGCGCAGCGCAGGCGATGGCCGCAGTGATGCGCTGAAGTCGGTCCGAGGGGCCGGGCCGGCCGACGTGGCGCCTTGCCGCAAGCCCCTGCCACGTATATGGACCTAGGGTTTACCCTAGACTGCGAGGCTGTTGGTCCTTACCGGGACCGTATCCGCCGAAGCAGCCATGAGCCACTCGACCACCCTTGCGACCCTTCAGCCGCAGCGCCCGCGCGCGCCGCATGCCGCAACCCTTGCAGGCATCGTCTACGAAACGTTCAGCAGCCTGTGGCCGCGCCCGCCCGCGGTGAGCCCACGCATCACCGAAGCGTCTGCGGTGCGCCGCATGGCCGATCGCCTCGTCTACAGCGACCCCGCACTTGCTGCCGAGCTGTATGCCGCGGCCGGTCGCCACGAGCGCTTCGACGAGGAACGGGCGCTGCGCTGACGCGTCGGCTGGCACCGCCAGCCCGTCCGACCGGCGGCAGCGGCCGGCCGTGAGGCATCATCGGCGTCGATGGCCTCCTTTCTGCTCAGGCGCGTGGCCGCCTTCGCGGCCACCTTGCTGGTCGCCTCGATGCTGGTTTTCGCGGTGCTCGAACTCCTGCCGGGCAACGCCGCCGAGGTCATCCTGGGCGACACGGCAACGCCCGAAGCGGTCGCCGCGCTGCAGGAGCGCATGGGGCTGGACCGACCGCCCCTCACGCGCTACCTGGACTGGGTCGGCGGCTGGCTGCAGGGGCGCAGCGCCGCCAGCATCAGCTATGGCACGCCGACCGCGGAGCTGATCGCCGAGCGCATGCGCGTGACGCTGCCGCTGGCAGTGATCGCGATGAGCCTGACCGTCGTGCTGGCACTGACGCTGGGCGTCTACGCCGCCGCGCGGCACAACCGCGCCGGGGACATCGGTGTCATGGCCGCCAGCCAGCTGGGCATGGCGATCCCCAACTTCTGGTTCGCGATCCTGCTCATCCTGCTGTTTGCCGTGCAGCTGCAGTGGGTGAACGCGGGCGGCTTTCCCGGCTGGACCGAGGACGAGGGCGGCGGCCCCGGGCAAGCCTTGCTGGCGCTCATCCTGCCGGCCGTGAGCCTGGCGCTGGTGCAGGCGGCCATCCTGGCGCGCATGACGCGCTCGGCGGTGCTCGAGGTCATGCGCGAGGACTTCGTGCGCACCGCCCGCGCCAAGGGCCTGACGCGGCGGCAGGCGCTGTGGCGGCACGTGCTGCGCAACGCCATGATCCCGGTGCTGACGGTCAGCGGCCTGCAGTTCGCCAACCTGGTCACCGGCACCATCGTGGTCGAGAACGTCTTCGTGCTGCCGGGCATCGGACGGCTTGTCTTCCAGGCCATCGCCAACCGCGACCTCGTCGTCGTGCGCGACGTCGTGATGCTGCTGGCCGCCGTGGTGGTGCTGGTCAACTTCGTCGTCGACGTGCTGTATGCGATCGTCGATCCGCGGCTGCGCGGGAGTCAGGCATGAGCCTGGCCCGGCGCGCGCTGCGCCACCCGAGCTTCGTCGTCGGGGGGCTGCTGACGCTGCTGCTGGTCGTCGCGGCCACGCTGTCGCTGCTGTGGACGCCGCACGTCGCGGCCGAGATCGACATTTCCAGGAAGCTGCAGCCGCCGGGCAGCGTGCACTGGCTGGGCACGGACACCTTCGGGCGCGACATCGTCTCGCAGCTGCTGGTGGGCGCGCAGGCCAGCATCCTGGTCGGGGTCATCGCGGTGGGCATCGGCATGCTGGCCGGCGTCGCGCTGGGCTGCCTGGCCGCCGCGCGCCGCGGCTGGGTCGAGGAGCTGGTGATGCGGGCGGCCGACTTCACCTTCGCCTTCCCGGCGCTGCTGACGGCCATCATGCTGACGGCCATCTACGGGCCCGGGCTGGTGATGAGCATCGTCGCCATCGGCATCTTCAACATCCCCGTCTTCGCGCGCATCACGCGCGGCGCCGCCAACGCGGTGTGGACGCGTGAGTACGTGCTGGCGGCGCGCACTGCCGGCAAGAGCGGCCTGCGGATCACGCTGGACCATGTGCTGCCCAACATCGCCAACCAGCTCATCGTGCAGGCCAGCATCTCGTTTGCGACGGCCATCCTGGCTGAGGCCGCGCTGTCCTACCTGGGCCTGGGCACGCAGCCGCCGCGCCCGAGCTGGGGCCGCATGCTCTCGGAGGCGCAGACGCTGCTCTTCCAAGCGCCGCTGCTGGCCGTCTGGCCGGGGGTGGCGATCGTGCTCAGCGTGCTGGGCCTGAACCTCATGGGCGACGGCTTGCGCGATCTGCTCGACCCCAAGCTGGCGCGCAAGCGCTGAAAGGCTGCACCCCATGAAGATCGAATTCGTCTCCGACGTCGCCTGCCCCTGGTGCGCGATCGGCCTGGCCGCACTCGAGCAGGCGCTGGCCACTCTGGGCGACACGGTGGCCGTCGAGCTCTCCTTCGAGCCCTTCGAGCTCTGCCCCGACATGGGCGCAGCCGGCGAGGACACCGTCGCCTACCTGTCGGCCAAGTACGGCCGCACCCCGGCGCAGATCGCAGAGACACAGGCGGCGATCCGCGCCCGCGGGGCCGAGCTCGGCTTTGACTTCGGCCCGCGCAGCCGCGTCTGGAACACCTTCGACGCGCACCGGCTGCTGCACTGGGCCGGCACGGTCGACCCGGCACGCCAGCGTGCGCTCAAGCACGCGCTGCTGCGCGCCTACCACGGCCAGGGGCGCAATACCAGCGACCCGCAGGTGCTGCTGGAACTCACCGCGGCCAGCGGGCTGGATGAGGACCGTGCGCGCGAGATCCTCGCCGGCGACACGTTTGCGGCCGAGGTGCGCGCACGCGAACGCTTCTGGCAGGACGCCGGCATCCACTCGGTGCCCGCAGTCGTCATCGACCGCCAACACCTGATCAGCGGCGGCCAGCCGCCGCAGGTCTTCGCGGACGCCCTGCGCCGCATCGCCGCCGGCGGCTGACTGACGTCCCCGCGGCGGCTCACAAGTTCTGTCACGAAGGGCCGATAACGACAGTCGTGAGGATCCCCGCCATCTCGGCTCACGCCCGGGCAATCGACGAAGACAACCTGCGGCGCATCCGCTGGGTCGGGCTGGCCCTGCCGCTGCTCAACCTCGTCTACATGGTCCTGCTGCAGCCCGCGGACGACAGCACGCCCCAGGTGCTGCTGTGGCAGCAGACGCTGCAGCGCCTGCACCTGGCCATGGCGCTGGTGTTCACCGTGGTCGGGCTTGGCGCCCACGGCTTGCTGCGCCTGCCCTCGGCACCGCCCCTGCTGCGCCGCATCTGGCCCCCGCTGACAGCCACGCTGGCGCTGGGCTTCACGCTGGCGTTTGCTGCAACCGATCAACTGGTGGGCGGGAACATTGCGGCCTTCCTGCTGGGCTGCGTCATCACGGCGGTGCTGGTCGTGATGCATCCGCTGGTCTCTGCGCTGCTCTACGCGGCGGTGCTGGCCGGCTTCTGGATCGCGCTGGGTGCACTGCAGCGTGACCCGGTGGCCTTGCTCGCCAACCAGCTCAACGGCAGCTCGGGCGCAGCCCTTGGCTGGATGCTGTCCGCGCTCACCTGGCGCCAGCAGCTGCAGTACAAGGCACTGCTGCAGCGGCTGCAGCAGTCGGCGACAACCGACGACCTGACGGGGCTTGCCAACCGCGCGGAAACCGTCCGCCTGGTCAACGAGGAACTGGCTCGCGGCCTGCGCTACGGGCAGCCCACGAGCGTGCTGCTGCTGGACCTGGACCACTTCAAGCAGGTCAACGACCGCCTCGGCCACCCGGGTGGCGACCGCGTGCTGCAGCATGCCGCGCTGGCGCTGACCCAGACGGTGCGCACGCACGACCGCGTCGGCCGGCTGGGCGGTGAGGAGTTCCTGGTGCTGCTGCCGCAGACCGACGCCGCCGCCGCGGCGCACCTGGCCGAGAGGCTGCGCCTGCACGTGGCGCAGGCTCTGCAGGAGTTCGGCGGCGTGACCTGCAGCATCGGCCTGGTCACGACCGGCGCGCGTGATGCGTCCGGCTTCGACCCGCTCTACCTGCAGGCCGACCAGGCGCTCTACCGCGCCAAGCGCGCCGGCCGCAACTGCTGCGCCGCGGCACTCTAGGTAAAGCTTCGTTGCTGCGTCCCTGCGGTTGCGCCACGCCGCGTTGAAGCGACACCGCAATTCGATCCGCAGGGGTGCGCAGATGATGAACGACAAGACCGGCACGAACTGGCGGCTGCACGCCGCGCTGGCCCTGTGCCTGGCGATGGCGGGCTGCGTCGTCGTCCCCGCCGGTCCCGGCGGTCCGGGCTACGACGACGGCCCGGCCGTCGAGGTCGCGCCGCCGCCAGCGCGCTACGAGGCCCCCACGCCGGCGCCCGGCCCAGGCTACGCCTGGATCGGCGGCTACTGGTCCTGGCAGCTCGGGCGGCATGTCTGGATCGGCGGGCGCTGGGCGCTGCCACCCGCCGGCCGCGTCTGGGTACCGGGACAGTGGAACCAGCGCGGCCGCGGCTGGCACTGGCGCCAGGGCTATTGGGGTCGCCGCTGAGCCGTCGACGCACCCGCGGCCGCAGCGTCCGTTATCGTTGCCGGGTGCCTGAACTGCTTGCCGTTGACGACCTGTGGGTCACGCTGAACACCGCACGCGGGCCCGCCGACGCGCTGCGCGGCGTGGGCTTCACGCTGCAGCGCGGCGACACGGTCGGCCTGATCGGCGAGTCCGGCTGCGGCAAGTCCATCACCGCGCTGGCGCTGATGGGGCTGCTGCCCGAGGGCGCGCGCGTGGCCGGTTCCATTCGCCTGCAGGGCCAGGAGCTGAAGGATCTGCCCGAGGCCGAGCTGTGCGCACTGCGCGGCAACCGCATCGCCATGATCTTCCAGGAGCCGATGACCGCGCTCAACCCGCTGCATACCGTCGGGCGGCAGATCGGCGAGTCCCTGCGGCTGCACAAGGGCCTGAGCCACGCGGCGGCGCGCGCGCAGGCGCTGCGGCTGCTCGAGCGGGTGCAGTTGCCGCAGGCGGCACAGCGCCTGGACGCCTACCCCCACCAGCTCTCGGGCGGGCAGCGCCAGCGTGTGGTGATCGCCATCGCGCTGGCCTGCGGCCCGGACCTGCTCATTGCCGACGAGCCGACAACGGCGCTGGACGTGACCATCCAGCGTGAGGTGCTGGCGCTGATCCGCGAGCTGGTGCGCGAGGACGGCATGGGCCTGCTGCTGATCAGCCACGACCTGGGCGTGATGGCCGACTCCGTGCAGCGCCTGCTGGTGATGTATGGCGGCACGGTGGTGGAGAGCGGGCCCACGGCAGCCGTCTTCGCGCACCTGGCCCACCCGTATTCGCGCGGCCTGTTCGCTGCGCGTCCACGCATCGGCCTGCCGCGCGGGACACGCCTGGCGACGATCCCCGGCCGCGTGCCCGAGCTGGCCGACCTGCCGCCCGGCTGCCCCTTCGCCGACCGCTGCACGCTCGTCGTCGACGCCTGCCGCCGCGCACCGCCGGCGCCCGAACCCGTCGCCCCGGGGCACGTCGTGCGCTGCATCCGCTGGAGGGAGGCGTGAACACACCCCTGCTGGAGGTGCGCGATGCACACCAGGTCTACCGGCTGCCGCGCGAGGGCCTGTTCGGCGCACCGCCGACGGTGCACGCGCTGGCGGGTGTGAGCCTGGCCCTGCAGCGCGGCCGCAGCCTGGGTGTGGTCGGCGAATCGGGCTCGGGCAAGAGCACGCTGGCGCGGCTGGTGATGGCCCTCGAGCGCCCGAGCGCAGGGCAGGTGTGCTTTGCGGGGCAGGATCTGGCAACGCTGGATGCCGCCGCGCTGCGCCGCGCGCGCGCGGGTTTCCAGATGGTCTTCCAGGACCCCTACGGCAGCCTGGACCCGCGGCGCAAGGTGTACCAGACGGTGGCCGAGCCGCTGGCTGCGCTGCATGACGCCTCCCGTGCCGAGCAGCAGGAGCGCGCGGCCGAGGTGCTAGACGCCGTCGGCCTGCGCCGCGCCGACCTCGACAAGTACCCGCACGAGTTCAGCGGCGGCCAGCGCCAGCGCATTGCGATCGCACGTGCGCTCGTCACGCGCCCGCAGCTGATCGTCGCCGACGAACCGGTGAGCGCGCTGGACGTCTCGGTGCAGGCGCAGGTGCTCAACCTGATGCAGGACCTGCAGGACCGCTTCGGCGTCACCTATCTCTTCATCAGCCACGACCTGGCGGTTGTCGATCTCGTCTGTGACGAGGTGATCGTGCTGCAGCACGGCCGCATCGTCGAGCAGGGCCGCCCGGCCGAGCTCTTCCACACGCCGCAGCACCCCTACACGCAGCGGCTGCTGCAGGCCGTTCCCGGGCGCGCTGGCGCACCCGCCCCCTAAAAGGGAGCATGGCCCGATGAGCGCCCTGCACGAACTCGAGGCCCACGCACTGGCGGATGCCTTCCGCCGGCGCAGCCTCTCACCGGTCGAGGTCACGCAGGCGGTGATCGAACGCATCGCCCGCTTCGAGCCGCACCTGTGCGCGGTCTGGGCTCATGAGCCCGAGCTGGCGCTGGCGCAGGCCCGTGAGTCCGAGCGGCGCTGGCAGCATGGGCAGCCGCTGTCGCCGCTGGACGGCACGCCGGTGACGATCAAGGAGAACATCGCCACCCGCGGCGTTGCCGTACCCCTGGGCACCGCGGCCACCGAGCTGGCCCCCGCCCCCGAGGACGCGCCACCCGCGGCGCGGCTGCGCGAAGCCGGCTGCGTGCTGCTGGCCAAGACGACGATGCCCGACTACGGCATGCTGTCCTCGGGACTGAGCAGCTTCCACAAGCTCGCGCGCAACCCCTGGAACCTGGCCATGAACCCCGGCGGCAGCAGCGCCGGCGCCGGGGCCGCGGCCGCCGCCGGCTACGGCCCGCTGCATCTGGGCACCGACATCGGCGGCTCGATCCGCCTGCCAGCGAGCTGGTGTGGCGTGGTCGGACTCAAGCCCAGCAACGGCCGCGTGCCGATCAAGCCGCCCTACATCGGGCGCGTGGCCGGTCCGCTGACGCGCAGCGTCGCCGACGCGGCCCTGATGATGGCCGTGCTCAGCCGCCCGGACTGGCGCGACGCCACCAGCCTGCCGCCAGCGGCGATCGCCTGGGACGCGCTCGACCTCAAGCTCGAAGGCCTGCGCCTGGGCCTGCTCCTGGACGCCGGCTGGGGCCTGCCGCTGGACCCAGCGGTGCGCACGCTGATCGAGGACGCCGCCAGCCGCCTGCAAGCCGCCGGCGCCATCGTCGAGCCCCTGGCCCCCTTCCTCACCGCGGCCATGGCCGAGGGCATCGACCGCTTCTGGCGCGTGCGCTCGTGGATCGACATCAATGCCCTGCCGCCCGCGCGCGCCGCCCGCGTGCTGCCCTTCATCCGCGACTGGGTCGCGCCGGGGGCCACGCTCAGCGCCGCCGAGCTGTTCGCCGGCTTCTCGCAGATCGCCGTGCTGCGCGATGCGACCGTGGCCGCAACACAGCCCTTCGACTTCGTGCTCAGCCCGGTCGCGCCCGTCCCGACCTTTCCCGCCGAATGGGCGATGCCCAGCAACGACGCCGTCCGGGCGATGCACCACATCGGCTTCACGCTGCCCTTCAACATGAGCGAGCAGCCGGCGATCAGCGTTCCCGCCGGCTGCACGCCGGCCGGCCTGCCGGTAGGACTGCAGATCAGCGGCCGCCGCCACGACGACCTCGGCGTGCTACGCCTGGCGCGTGCCTTCGAGCAACTGCGCGCGCCGCTGCCGCCCTGGCCGCAGCCGCCGGGCTGAACGGCGCGCCAGCCTCAGACCCGGCGCACACCCACCCAGCGCGAGAGCGCGGCGCTCAACTTGTCGGCGTCGATCGGCTTGGTCAGGAAGTCGTCCATGCCGTCGGCCAGGGCCTGTTCGCGCTCGCTGACCAGCGCTGCGGCGGTGAGGGCGATGATCGGCACGCCGCGGCCGGCTGCGCGCGCGCGCAGCAGCCGGGTGGCCTCGTAGC
>JADZCL010000292.1 GCA_020851615.1 Rubrivivax sp. | reverse complement strand
GCCTACAACCCGATCACCAACCCCAAGCGCGCACGCAATCGCCAGCGCTACGTGATCGAGCGCATGTTCGAGAACGGCTTCATCACCGAGGAGCAGCACGACGCGGCGCTCGAGCAGGTGCTGCGCTACCGCCAGACTTTCGACTACGGCGTGCACGCGGAATACGTGGCCGAGAACGCCCGTCAGCTCGTACACGCCCAGTACGGCGAGGACACCTACACGCGCGGGCTCAACGTCTACCTGACGCTGACCGCCGCCGACCAGCGCATCGCCTACCAGGCGCTGCGGCGGGGCTTGATGGACTACGAGTTGCGGCAGGTCTACCGCGGGCCGGAAGCCTTCGTCGACTTGCCGGCCGACCCCGACAAGCTCGACGCCCGCGTGGCCGAGGCACTGGCTGACCACCCCGACAACGGCGATCTACGCGCCGCCGTGGTGCTTGAGGCTGAATCACGCAAGGTGGTGGCGATGCTGCAGAGCGGGGACACCATCACCGTCACCGGCGAAGGACTGCGCCCGGTCACCTCCGGCCTGGCCGACAAGGCCGGCCCGAAAGTGAAGATCCGCCGTGGCGCGGTCGTGCGCGCCTTGCAGGGCAGCAAACAGGAATGGCGGCTGACGCAGCTGCCCGAGGTCGAGGGCGCTTTCGTGGCGCTCGACCCCCGGACCGGCGCCGTGCGCGCGCTGGTCGGCGGCTTCGATTTCGGCAAGAACAAGTTCAACCACGTGACCCAGGCCTGGCGACAGCCGGGCTCGAGCTTCAAGCCCTTCATCTATTCGGCCGCTCTCGAGAAGGGTTTCACTCCGGCCACGGTCGTCAACGACGCGCCGCTGTTCTTCGACGCCGACGCCACCGGCAGCCAACCTTGGGAGCCAAAGAACTACGACGGCAAGTTCGACGGCCCGATGCCGCTCGCCATGGCGCTGGCGAAGTCCAAGAACATGGTCTCGATCCGCGTGCTGAAGGCGATCGGCCCGGACTTTGCCCAGGAGTGGATCGGGCACTTCGGCTTCGCCGCCGACAAGCACCCGGCCTACCTGACGATGGCGCTGGGCGCCGGCTCGGTGACTCCGATCCAGATGGCCACGGCGTACAGCGTGTTCGCCAACGGGGGCCTGGCCGTCTCGCCGCACTTGATCACGCGCATCACCGACGGCAAGGGGCGCGTCGTGGTGGAGGCGCCGGCGCCGGCGGTGGACGAATCGGCGCGGGTACTCGATGCGCGCAACGCCTTTGTGATGGACACGCTGCTGCAGGGTGTGGCGCGCTTTGGGACCGCTGCTCGCGCGCAGCAGATGCTGCGTCGACCCGACATCTACGGCAAGACCGGCACCACCAACGACTCGATGGACGCCTGGTTCGCCGGTTTCCAGCCGACCGTCGTCGCCGTCGTCTGGATCGGCTACGACACGCCGCGCAAGCTGGGCAACCGCGAGACGGGCGGAGGCCTGGCGCTGCCGGTCTGGATCGAGTGGATGGCGCACGCGCTCAAGGGCGTGCCGGTGCAGGAGATCACAGCGCCGCCGGGTGTCGTCGAAGGCAGCGGAGGCTGGCGCTACGACGACTACGGCGAGGGCAGTGTTGTGCAGAATCTCGGCCTCGAAGACGCGGTGCCGGCCGCACCGAATCCCGACGAGCGCAACAGCATCCTCGATCTCTTCCGCCGCTGACGGAAGGGGGCCGCTCGCCGAGCGGTTTCGGTCACAGACTGCACCCATAGAATCGCCGCGATGTCCTCTTTCCGCATCGCGTCGCTGGCTCTGTTGACTGCGCTCACGCTCTCAAGCACGGCCTGTGGCCAGAAGGGGCCGCTGACCTTGCCGCCGCCCGTCACCGCCGCTTCGGCCGCGGCCGCGGCTTCAGGACCCTCCCGATGAAGCCTTCGACAGCCGCAGCCGACGTGCTGCCGGGCAGCCCCTTCCTCGTGCGGCGCGAGGGTGCGCTGGAGCTCGACGAAGTCGACCTGCAGGCGCTTGCGCAGCGCTGGGGCACGCCGCTCTACGTCTATTCACAGGCGGCCATGCGGGCGTCCCTGGCGGCCTACCAGCGTGCCCTGTCGAGGCGCCGGCACCTCGTCTGCTACGCGATGAAGGCCAACTCCAGCCTGGCCGTGCTGCAGACCTTTGCGCAAGCTGGCTGCGGCTTCGACATCGTCTCGGGCGGCGAGCTCGATCGCGCTCTCGCAGCCGGCGGACGCGCCGAGCAGATCGTCTTCTCTGGCGTGGGCAAGACACGCGCCGAGATGGAGCGCGCACTCGAGGTCGGCGTACGCTGCTTCAACGTCGAGAGCGAGGCCGAGTTGCGCCGGCTCTCTGCGGTCGCCACGCGCATTGGCCGCAGTGCAGCCATCAGCCTGCGCGTGAACCCGGATGTCGATGCCGGCACCCACCCCTACATCTCGACGGGCCTGCGCGACAACAAGTTCGGCATCGCCCACGAACAGGCGCTGGCCACCTACCGGCTGGCGGCTTCGCTCCCCGGCCTGCGGGTGAGCGGCATCGACTGCCACATCGGCTCGCAGATCACGCAGGT